>NVRZ01000070.1 GCA_002401055.1 Bacteroidota bacterium | reverse complement strand
ATAATGCTGTCTCCATCACAAATTATAGCTGTATCACTTATGGTATAGGTAGAGTTTACTGTTAAGGTAGTGGTCACAACACTGTCGCAGCCGCCAGCAGCAGTAAGCGAATCCACATAGACGCCGCTGGTTGTCTGGTACGCTCCACCTGCCATAACGCTATCGCCATCACAGATGTCAACATCCTCAGCAACTGTGATTGCGCTTACTACAGTTAATGTGGTTGTTACTACGCTATCACAACTAGATATATTGGTGTAAGTATCGATATATACACCAGCTGTGGTCTGAAATGAACCTCCGAGCATAATGCTATCTCCAGTACAAATCGAAGTAGAGGCGGACAAGCTGTCCAACATATTTATTGTTAGTGCTAATGCGTCCATTGCAGTTGTACAAGGACCTGCGCCGTCTGGATCATCGCTAGTAAGCGTTAGTGTAACGCTTCCGGCAGTAATGTCTGTATTCGACGGTGAATAAGTTGCATTCAGAAGCGATACATCATTAAAGCTTCCTGACCCTGATGTTGTCCAAGTCACAGAAGTAGCACTGCCTCCCATTGACCCCGAAAGCATGTATGTGCTTCCCTCGCAAATAGCGGTGTCTATATTCGCTGAAACAGTTGCTACAGTATTAATAGTAAGAACCATCGCATCAAAAACAGATGGGCATGGACCAATTGGATCATCGGATGTAATGGTAAGGGTAACTGAGCCACTAGTTATATCCCCGGCAGATGGTGCGTATATAGCGGCGAGAATCGTAGTGTCATCAAATGATCCCGATCCTGACGTACTCCATACTATTGTTGATGCTGACCCACCTATTGATCCCGATAACGTGTACATTGATCCCTCGCAGATTACATCATCCGCTGCAGCACTTACAGTTGCTGCGGCATCAATTGTTAAAGTATTATTATCCGACACCGAAGGACAAGGTCCCGCCGGATCATCAGAAGTTGCGGTGAGGGTTACTGATCCCGAAGCAATATCTGCAGCTGACGGTGTATATGTGGCAGCCGGCAATGATGCATTATCAAAAGATCCAGAACCTGATGTTGACCAGGTCAATCCAGACGCACCTCCCCCAAATGTGCCTGATAGTGTATATGTCGATCCCTCACATATTGTTGCATCTGCTCCTGCGCTTACCGTAGCAACAGGATCCAGGCTCAACACAGTAGAGTGAATACTATCGCAGCCATCAACAGACATCAAAGAGTCATAATATGTATTAGCTGATGATCGGGAAACACCATAAATAATGATACTTGATCCAGTACATATAGCTATTGGTGCATCAATTATGTTATAAACCGGATTTACTGTTATTGTAACTGCTGTTGCAGGGCTCAGACAAGGCCCGATGAGTTCCGCTACATAGTATATACTGTCAGTCGTAGCTCCGGATGTAAAAGGACTGCCAGTATCTACCAATGCTGTTAAGGCAGCGTCAGAGAACCACATCAACACTCCAGTAGTACCAGTTGCCGTTAAATCCGCAATTGCATCTCCGTCGCAATAAGGTGCAGGATCTGATGCATTTGGTGCACCTGAAGCGCCGTTGTTAACCAGCAAGTGTGGCCCAGACGTATTTGTGCAACCGTTTTGATTTGTAGCTGTAAGGGTATAAATTCCACCCACTACTGCGGACAAGTCTATATTTGTTCCAACAGGAAGCATGTTCGCATCTTCCCACAAGTAAGTAAACTGGCCAGGACTTGTAACAGCCAAGCCTGTGATCGAACCGTCAGCTATGCCACATGTAGCGTCATTAATAGCAAGGCCAGATTCATCTACTTCGGGCTGGTCTATAAGGATAGATAGGGAATTGTCCATGCTGCTGCCACAACCGTTGGTTACGGTAAATGAAATATTGTAAACGCCTCCGGCAGCGTAGGTATGGGTAGCTTCTTCCGTAAATGCTGAGTCACCATCACCAAATGCCCAAACAAACAGTTCATTCTGAGGTCCATCATCTCCGCCGCCCCAATTATCGCGAGAAAAGTGGAATGTGTCACCAATGCAACCAAACATATCATCAACACTGGCTCCACCACCTGGAAGGTAGTTGTCTATGACATAGGCAGTATCAAGTATCGTATCTATCGTTCCACATCCATTGGTTATGTAGCCAACTACCGGGTAAATACCTACAGTAGCATATGGGTGCTCCCCTGGGTTAGCAGTATCAATTGGACTGCCGTCTCCATAATCCCATGCAACCGAAACTCCTCCCAATACCCAAAACTGTACTGTATCATTTACACACTGTCCGTTGGGGCCTCCAGGCCCTCCTTCATTGCTAGAGTTTTGATACATGTAAAAAGGCATGCTGTTCGGATCATTCACATAAACAGTATCGGTAATAGTTGTGCTTATGCCACATCCGTTTGTCACCATAAACGTGACCTCGTAGTTTCCTATAGTAGTGTATAAATGACTATCAAGTACAAATGTCATTTCAGGATCACTTGGACCGGTTAATGTTCCACTTGAATCTCCATCTCCATACCATATATCATAAGCATAGACATACGGCGAGTCTCCATCAACATAATTATCAAAGAAGTAAACTATCTCTCCAGGACAAAAGGACATAGGTAGCCACTGTGGGTCCGAATCTGGTGCCATGGTAGATTGCACCACAATCCATTTTCTAGCAGTGTCGCGATTGTTGCACGCGTTGTTCATTATCATTTGTACCTCGTAAACTCCAGGACTGGTGTACGTATGAGGACCTGCATCACGAACATTTGATGAATCGCCGTCACCCCAATACCATACAAAGGTCAGTTGGGAACCGCTCCAAGAAGTATTTCTAAGGCCAATTGGATCGTTGATGCAAACCGTATCTGTATCAACCATCCAGTTATTATTTCCATAAAATTCTATTTGGGCTCCGCCGCCGCCCATCATGTTATCGTACCAAATGGTTATTACTTGTGTGTTTGTGTCAGTATATCCACAACCATTTGTAAGAATCAGTTTTACCGTGTATGATCCTGTGTCCGCAAAATAGGTGCTTGGGTTTTGAACTGTATCTGTATATCCATTACCGAAATCCCACAAATATGACCCTGGGTCTTGTGCTTGGAAAGTGATCATAGTATTTGGACAAGAGCTCCCCATATAGCTAAACCACGCATTTGGGAATATTCCAGTATCAACACTTATAGTTAAGGAATCCATCCCTATTTGTCCACATATATTAGATACACTTAATACCACTACATAGTCACCAGTATCTGTAAATGCGTGCATTGGATTTTCCTGAGTAGAGGTACTTAAGTCGTCGAAGTCCCATGCATATGAGTTCTGAAGACCTCCTGCGTTGAAGCTTACCTGATCTCCAATGCAAACACTCATAGTATTTGAACTTGGGTTGGGAGTAGGGGTCGCTGTACTATAAACCAATATTGTTTGATAAATTGTGTCGTTCCCACAAAAATCATTTATTGCAAGTCGAACTGTGTATGTTCCTGTATCTGAATAGGTATGAGGCACCCAATTGCTAAAAGAAGGAGATGAGCCATCACCAAAATCCCATTCAATGCTGTTGTACATATTATTGTATTCAAAAGTCATGGTGGCCCCCGGGCAAAACTCAGAACCATCTGAAGGTGTAAATGGTGCAGCTCCACTAACTGAAATAGACCTGTTCCACTCTCCCATGTAGTTCATAAGGCTATCAAAACCTATAAGCCTCATTTCATACATTCCCGGAGTAGTATAAGTCCAGGTAAAATCATAGGTACTATCTGTAGCTAAGGGATTAGAGGAAACGTCAAACCAGTAAAATGTTGCATTGGTGGTATCCCATGACATGTGACTGGTGTTAGTTGCATTCACCATTAATGGCGAACAACCCATATCTGTGTCCAACGTAAATTCAACTTGGGCAAATGTTCCGAATGAAGTTAGCGAACAGATGGTCGCTGCTCCGATAAATCGTTTAAGTCCTCTCATAGCTAATGCGGTTTTGTCTTCTTAATAAAGAAAATAGATGTGGAAATGAGGTAGAAAGTTAATGAAATTTTGTCAACCCGCAACACTAAGTTAGCTGAAATATATTCTGGATTATAATTGATTTGCGGGCCAAATAGAACTAAAAAAGAGTTGTGTCGTTTTGGTACTGTAAGGTAAATAAGTAGGCGGGATATTCGTATTGCTATATAAAATGCAGCATACTACTTTTTTGAGATTCCATCAGCAAAATCGATGATTTTATCACCAAAGACGGACCAGGATTTCTCGTGTTTTGATGCCTGAATATTTTGAATGAACGTGTTTTTCAGGTTCTTGTCGAAGTAGTGCTGAATTGATTCTTTAATACTATCCGAACTGGCTTCGTTTGTAATGAGTCCGTTTTTTTCATGATGAACACTTTCCTTTAAGCCACCCACATCGGTTGCTAAAATCGGCAGATCAAAATGAAAGGAGATAGAGGTAATACCACTTTGTGTTGCTGATTTGTATGGCAACACACAAAGGTCAGCTGCGCAGAAATAACGGGGTACCTCAGCATCACTAATGTACGTGTTGTGAAGGTGGATGTTACTCTTTCCCGGCACCGCATTTATTTGTTGCTCATATTTTTCAAAACTCCCGTAGCACTCACCTGCTATAATAAGTTGATAGGCGTCATCCAATTCCTTGAATGCTTCAATTAATAGATCCAACCCTTTGTAGTCGCGTATGAACCCAAAAAACAGAATGGTCTTTTTTGATGGGTCAATTTTTAGAAGTTCTCTCGCTTCATTCATGGGGATTTTGTCTCCAAAATGATTGTAAAATGGATGTTCTAAAATGGTCACGTTTGGCTCTGAATTGCTCATTAGCAAAAGATCATCCTTTACAGAATTGCTCATTGCAATAAACCCGTCGTTTTGTTTGAGGAAGTATTTTAAGAATACGCCATCCATCATTCTCGACTCATGTGGAATCACATTGTCTAGAATCGTTAGCACTTTTGTTTTGGGTTGCATTCTGGAAGCCACATTTCCCAATGAAGGACCGAAAAACGACATCCAATACTTCATTATCAAGAGATCAGGGGAATAAGCGTTAATCGCCTTTGCTGTTTTTGCATAGGAGAAAGGATTGATGGTGTCTAGAATTTCTACGCTTTCGATTGCATCTACCTTGTCAGAGTCGTTGACATATTGGGTTTCTCCTGGAAAGAGAATGTCGGGGTACTGCCTTGTAAAAGTGAACGCCTTTATTTCGTGTTGCTGTTCAAATGCTCTAAAGAGTGAAGCATTGAATTGAGCAATGCCGCCTCTGAAAGGGTAAAATGTAGATAAGTAAGCTATTCTCATCTGGAAGGTTGACCGTTGAGGTTACGAAGATTGGCTTAGTTTCTGGATATTCTTCACTACATCGGCAACAGAGATATCCTGCATGCAACTTCGTTCTCTGGAGCAAGAAGTGCCATAGAAACAGTCGCAGCCTGATGAAGGCCCCATAATGACGCCTCTTCCATACAGCTCAAATTCGTGAGGATTGAAGATATTATTGAAAAGTACCATTTGTTTTTGGAGCGCTATTGCAACGTGCATCATCAAAGAGACTTGTGTTACGATTACGTCACAAGCGTTGGTAATTGAGATGAACTCTTCGAGCGAGTAATGGCCAGGGTAATATGAATTAGTCTCCTTTGCGTAAATTTTATTTTGCTCGTCCTCGGCTGGTCCACCCAAAAGCATGCAGAAATATCCCTTGCCTTCCAGCTCTGAAATCATTTCAATCCAGTAATCTTCAGGCCAGAGTCTGGTCTTCCACCTTGGCCCACAGCCCGTGTTTAATCCAATAATTTTTTTGCCATTGCTTTTTTCTACTATGTCCCTCTTCCATTTTTCACTTAAGTCAGTATTTACCTTAATAACGTACTCCTCGTAATTGAATTTCTGGTGGCATATCTCAAAGATTTCTTCGAGATAGCTTTTGGTGTTTTCCTGGGAGATGCTATCAAATAGTCCTGTGATAAGCTTGTGCTCTGCATTTTTTGTGGCGGGTGCAATGTGATCATTTGCGTATGTCCAGCCGTATTTTTCATCTGCATTTGTGTTGGCCAGAAGCACGCATGCTTCCTTGTCCTTATCCAGATTAATGGCAATGTCAAAACTTTCATTGGTAAGAATAAATAAAGACACACTATCTAGTTTATAAAGTTTGTCTATAGACTGTTCTGGTAAAACCTCTGGAAATTGAGTTACCCAGGTAATATGGCAATCAGGATAAAGTGTTCTGTACTTCTGAAGCAAAGGTGTTGTCCGAATTACATCGCCAATTGCGCCTAGCTTGATAATGAGAATTTTTTTGGAAACAGGCGTGTAATGTGTACAGGTATCGCAAATAGAACCATCTTTTTTACTTGGTTCACAGGGCATAAATCCCTTAAAGTATTTGCAGTCATATTTTATCTCGTTCACATCCATTTACTCAAGTAATTATTCTCGCAATATATGTTCCGTACAAATGTATTAAGCATTAAAATCAGCTAGAAAACTAAGGATTATTTACCAACCTGCAACAAAATTTTGTTGAAACACATGGTAGATTCAGTTGCACTTGGCTTCCGAGGCTAAAACAAAGCTTAATGGCAGTGTATTTAAACTTTAATTCATGCATTTTATTATACCCACCTAAATTCTAAGTCTTCTTTTAACATGATTTTTGTTTCCTTATATTTGGGGTATGGTTTTAAGATTTCTCTTTTTCATTTCTTTTTTCTTATTGATTGGCGGACCAAGCCGTGCCCAGGTCCCAACCAGTCAGGACTGTTTAGGCGCAATTGCTATATGCCAGAATACTTTCACTGAGTCCAATGCATATTCAGGAACTGGCAATTACTTAAATGAAATTGATACCGTAAGTAGTTGCTTGAAGTCTGGGGAGAAAAACGACGTTTGGTACACATTTTCAGTACAAACCTCAGGATCCTTGTGTTTTACGATCACTCCTAATCTGGCATCTGATGATTATGACTGGGCCGTGTTTGATTTGACGAATAACGGGTGTGCGGACATAGCAACAACGCCTTCAATGGAGGTTAGTTGCAACTACGCACCCAATCCCGGAGCAACTGGCCCAAATGGGCTGGGGGGGCCTCAAAATGAAGTCTGTATATCGGTAACAGCTGGTGATATTTATGTTATAAATGTGAGTCAGTTTTCGCCCTCGCCGAATGGTTATGCGCTGGATTTTTCAGCATCCACGGCATCAATTTTTGACAATACTGCACCTGCAGTACAATCAGTTGCAACGCCTGTACTTTGTGGGCAATCAACGCTGACTTTTACTTTTTCGGAAAACGTTCTTTGTAATACAGTGCAGGATGGAGATTTTTTATTATCAGGACCGGGTGGCCCTTACACATTATCTGGGGTGGTAGGTGCTGCATGTTCAAGTGGTGGTACTCAGGAAGTAACGTTTTCGATAAATGTAAGTCCAGCAATTAATTCTGGTGGCAGTTTCAATTTATGTTTGCTAGCAGGTTCTGGAATTACCGACTTATGCGGGAACACTGCTCCGAATACGTGTTTGCCTTTTACAGTAACTGGATTAACGACGAGCGTCTTGAGCATCATAGATGTGTCATGTTTTAACGGATCGGATGGCTCTGCTACAGTAGAGGCTTCAGGAGGTACTTCACCTTATACTTACGTTTGGGCTACCTTGCCAGTGCAAACTGGAGCGACTGTTACTGGCCTCAGTGGAGGGATATATACATATACTGCTACTGATGCTACCGGATGTAGCGGAACAAGTACAGTTACCATAGTGGCTCCTACAATAATTCCTCAGGGTTTTGACGTTTCGTGTGACAGCGCTTCTTGTGATGGGTCTGCATCGGTTACACCTGTTTTAGGAACTCCTGCCTACACCTATCAGTGGTATGATATAGACATGAATCCCATAGTAGGTGAAACGAACGATAATATTAGTAACCTATGTGCAGGGGCATATTCTGTAGTTACACAAGATGCGGCCGGCTGCGTGGACACGACAACAATTGTTTTGCAACTACCAGCAATATCGTTCGGGATAAATGCAACGAGCTGCATTGGTTCATGTGATGGAGATGCTTTCGTAACTGCCATCGGTGGGGTAGCGCCATACACATATGAATGGCAAAACCCATTGGGAGTTCCAATAGGGCAAAATGACTCTACTCTGGACAGCGTGTGTACAGGCATGTATTATCTACAGGTTACTACAGGAAATGCATGCGTCTTGGTTGATAGTGTGATGGTAACAGAGCCCGTGTCCGTTTCGGCTCTGATTCCAGTTAGCACGCTTGCCTGCGATGGAACATGTGACGGAACAGCAACAGGTAGCGGATCTGGCGGGAATCCGCCTTATACATTCCTTTGGAATGATCTAGATGCGCAAACAACCTCGACGGCAACAGGGCTTTGTGCAGGAATATATACGGTATTCGTAACTGATGCAAAGGGTTGTGGCCCAGATTCGGCCAGTATTACAATCGCGCTTAATCCACCTATGACCTCCACGACCAGTACAATAAATCAGGATTGCGATTCTGTAAATGGATCAGCGACGGTGGTGGTGTCGGGCGGAACAACACCCTATTCTTATTCATGGGATAGCCCAACACCATCGAGTACAGCAACTGCTACAGGGTTGCCTGCTGGTAATTATACTGTTGTGGTAACAGATAGTGCTGGGTGCACAGACACATCAAGCGTGACAATAGGCTTTATAGTAATTGCGAATGCTGTTCTGGTTATAACCCCTATCAGTTGCAATGGAGAGTGTGATGGAGAACTTAGTGCAACTTATCCAAACGGCGACCCATTGACGAGTTACAATTGGAGTACCAAGGAAACATCACAGCAAATAGGCAATCTATGTCCTGATAGTACTTACAGCGTTACGGTTTATGATTCACTTAATTGTCCGGCAACGTTTACCACAACTTTCATCAACCCTGATGATATTACTTCAACTATTGTCAATAATGATGAAACAAGCTGTAATTCTAATGATGGCTCAATTACGGTTACTGCGGCAGGAGGAACTACGCCATACACGTACACATGGTCGCCATCGGGATCCGGTTCAAGTGAGTCTAACTTAGCTGATGGGACATATCAGATTGTAATTGAGGATGCTAATGGATGTCCGCCAGATACGCAAACGGTGGTTTTGGTTGATCCTCCACCAATAGTTATTTCTATAAGTAGTACTGATGTTATATGTAATGGTGATACAGATGGAACAGTAACTGTATTTGTGAATAGCGGAGGTGCAACTCCATATACTTATAACTGGTCAAATGGTGCAGGAACAAGTGTGACCGCGCAAACTGGATTATCGGCTGGTACGTATACGGTGGGAGTTACTGACGTTAACAACTGCCCTGAAACTTTTGCCACGGCGATAGTTACAGAACCTGATGCAATAGATATTTCGTTGGTTCAAACTTGTATTAATGGTTTGGGATATATAACTGTAAGTGATAATGATGGAGGAACTAAACCCTACTCATATTTTTGGAATACAGGAGCAACTACATCAGCGATTGGAGGACTGGATCCTGGAAGTTACAGTGTTACAGTAACTGATGTTAATAATTGTCCACCGGATGATGAAACGGTTATTATTCCACCATGTGATATATCTATTCCGAATGCATTCACACCCAACGGCAATGGAACAAATGATGATTGGCAAATAGAAAATTTGATATTTTTTGTAGATTGTAGAGTACGCGTATATAATAGATGGGGAGATGTTGTATTTAAATCTAAAGGATATGAGACACCCTGGGATGGAAGAGAGAGAATAACAAATGCTGCACTTCCTCCGGCTGTCTATTATTATGTGATAGAACTCAAAGTGGATGATAATCCCGATGATGACCATGAGCAATTCGTTGCACAAGGCGTACTTTATGGATCTGTAACAATTGTTAAATAGTGAAGATGAGGAATTGCGGCTTACTGATTTGTATTGCTATCCAACTTTGGTTTGGCAGTATGTCTGCATTGGCTCAGCAGCCATCCCATTACAGTCAGTTCGTGTTCAATAATTTTGTAATTAATCCTGCCGCCGGAGGGTTGGGAGACTATATGGAATTAACCCTGGGATACAGAACTCAGTGGTTGGGTTTCGACGCGGCTCCCAAGACATATCTTGTAAGTTTTAGTACGCCTATCAAAACTACTAAGCGTGAGCCCAGGCCATTTGGTGAGAGAAACCACCATGCAATTGGGGCGGTTGCAATCAAAGATGAAACGGGACCAATTAGCAAAACGACGGCTCATCTTAACTATTCATATCATGTTAGACTCGATTATAGCCTTTATGCCTCTCTTGGAATATTTGCGGGAATTAAACAATTTCAATTGAATACTTCCAACTTAAAAACTGCTGAGCCAGATGGTGATTTACAGTCATTTAGCGCAACTACTCCGGATGCAGCGGTGGGAGTATGGATCTATTCCAAAAAATACTTTGCAGGTTTATCTGCGCACCAACTTATTCCTGTACCATTGGCTGGAACGGCGAATACACTGCAGATGCACTATTTCCTTTCGGCAGGGTACAAGATCCCACTGAAGAAGCTAGAATCAAATATAATCCCTTCAGGACATGTAAAGTTTGGAATACTGACTCCTATTCAGGTTGACATTAATGTTAAATTCGACTACAAGAATATGTGGTGGGTGGGTATTTCCTATCGAAAAATTGATGCAGTTGTGGGTATCGTTGGATTTAATCTTGATAATTATGTTCAAGTTGGATATGCATTTGATTTTACAACGTCCAAATTAATGAAGTACAGCAACAACACCCATGAGATATTTATCAGAGCACGATTGAAACCGAAAAAGGGAATTCGGGACATGAAGTGTCCAGAATGGGGGTAGAGCCTATTGACAATACTTTTTGATGTAATTGTAGGCTTTAAGAAAGCCGTATTCACCAGATTTTTTAAGATCCTCACAGCATCCGGTTTTGTCACCGAGAAAGAACTTCACATTGCCTAAATTGTACAATGCTTCTCCTAGTACAGGCTTAAGCTGATTAGCTTTATAATATTCCTTGGATGCTCCTTTATGATCTTCCAGAATGGTTTTTACATTTCCTCTTTTTTTGGCTGATTCCATTTTGGACTCAGAGATTTCAATGGTCTTATTAAAATCTGCCAAAGCATTTTCAAATTCTTGTAAGATAAAATAGGTTTTACCTCGATGTAAATACGCGCGTTCGTAATCTGCTTCTATTTCAATTGCCTTATTAAAATCCTCCATTGCTCCGTCGAGATCGTCAAAATCTTTCTTTGCCAGCCCGTTCTTCAAGAAATCTAGAGCAGTTACCGGGCCACCCTTTTTTTGCTTCTTTGGTTTCAGTGGTTTAACCGTCTTCTCTGTCTTGTCCGGCTGGCTTTTAACAGGAGGTTTTGTTTGTGAATAACTCATCAGATAAGTCATACACAGCAACACGCTTATAATAGTTCGCATCATCTTTCCAATACTTTTCCCCTTTTACTACGGAATAACCAAGCTTAGGTTTGAATATCCTCAATAGTTTCAGTTTCCAGAATACTCTTTAGATCCACAGGGGAATAGTTAATAGATTTTAGCGTTTTGTCATCACCCTTTCGAAATACCAAGAATTTTCCATCGATTTCTCTATAGTAGGATTCAGTTTGATCAGTGTTCATGTAATGATCCACAGTAGCTTCTGCTTCTTCTTTACTCAAGCAAGACTTGCTCATATTTGATCGTTGAACTTCGTTAAAGAGGTCTTCAAATTTATTGCCCAATCCAAATTCCAGAACAGCTCCAGACAACACATACTGAATATCACACAATGCATCAGCTATTTCAACCATATCATTATTCGCAATCGCCTCTTTGAGTTCTTCCAATTCTTCAGCTATTAAGGAGATTCTCAATTCACATCTTTCGGCAGACGGTATTCCCGGAGTAGATACAATTGGATGTTGAAAGGTTCTGTGAAATTCAGCTACCTGGTTAAGTGAGTCGGCGGAATGCATAAAAATGAAGCTTTAATTAGTGTTGAAAATTAAGAGTTTTAGCAACTCTAAAAGTATGTATTGAAAATTTGGTACACAATAGTTTAATTACTTTGTGTGGCGGATGCCCAAATATTGGGCTAAATCAACAACCGCTGAATATGAATATCAGTCATTGAAGTTGCCTCAAGGTGTCGCTAGTATTGTTAGGAGAAGGAATATGCTCACTGGGTCTTGCGTTTGGATGTCTACTTTTCCTTCTTCTTGTCCTTTAAATTTATAGCATCAGACTCTACATTATTTTTAATATTTTTGATTATTAATTTTATCGATGATCCAAAAAATGCCCATAAACAAAT
>NVRZ01000069.1 GCA_002401055.1 Bacteroidota bacterium | reverse complement strand
CACCGGTAATGGCAGCTTGTCGTGCCTTGTTGTACTTTATTTTAAGATCACGTATCATATCGGAAGCATTGTCTGTTGCCTTGTGCATTGCAGTCATTCTGGCTCCATGCTCAGCCGCGTATGATTCCAGAATTGCTCTGTAAAGCTGAATCTTTAGCGATCGTGGAATTAACTCTTCAACAATCTCCTCTTTAGACGGTTCAAATATATAATCTGTTGATGGTTTATTATCCTCAGTAACTTCAGGAGGCAAAACAGGTAAAAACTGCTCAGTAGTCAATATTTGCACTGAAGCATTTTTAAATCTGTTGTATACAAGCACTACTCTATCGAAATCGCCAGTTAAGTAATTCTCCATAAGGTTTTGGGCAACGCTCGCTACATTTTCATAGGTCAGGTCGTCATACAATCTATGTAGACGTCTTGGTAGATTAGAACCGAATATATGCCATTCAGATTTTCGAAAATGGTCATCCGCCTTTTTCCCAATGGATATCACGCTAACCTTGTGGTGTCCCTTATATTTTTCATTTGCCTCCTTTGCAACTCGTTTTATTACATTCGAATTAAAAGGCCCGCACAATCCACGATTTGAAGTAATCGCAATAATCAAAACATTCTTCATTTCGCGCTGAGTGGAAAACGCGGCCTGTGAAGGGTCAGAAACGGACGTTAAATCCTGGAGAATATGATAGAGCTTGTCAGCATATGGACGCAATGAAACAACCGCGTTCTGTGCCTTCCTCAACTTAGAAGCTGACACCATTTTCATAGCGCTGGTAATCTGCTGTGTTGAAGAAACAGAGGTTATTCTATTGCGTACTTCTTTTAAATTGGCCATTCTGTTCTTTAGATGATTCTGTATCTATTACTTATTTCGCATCTTCTTCACCATCCTTCTTTTTTGCCTCAGTCTTATATTTTGACGTCATATCCTTGGCCACTTTTTCCAGTGTTTGTGTAACCTCGTCTGTAATCTTACCCTCTTTAAGTGACTTAAGCACATCCTTATGGTTGGCTTCAATGGTTGTCAGAAAGTTCAATTCAAACTCCCTAACCTCCTTCACAGGAACATCAATCATCAAACCTTTGGTACCTAAGTAAATTATTGCTTGCTGTAGCTCAACGGACATTGGCTCATATTGCCCTTGCTTTAGAATTTCAACGTTCCTTACTCCCTTATCAATAACAGCTTGCGTGGCAGCATCAAGATCAGATCCAAATTTTGCAAATGCCTCGAGTTCTCTATACTGTGCCTGATCCAACTTTAACGTACCCGCAATCTTTTTCATCGACTTAATCTGAGCATTTCCACCAACTCGTGACACAGAGATACCCACATTAATCGCTGGCCTTACCCCGGCGTTAAATAAATTCGACTCCAAGAAAATTTGACCATCAGTAATCGAGATTACATTCGTAGGAATGTAAGCTGATACGTCACCTTCCTGCGTTTCAATAATTGGAAGTGCCGTCAATGAACCACCACCTTTAACCTTGCCCTTCAAACTCGGTGGTAAATCATTCATCTTCTGGGCCACCTCATCAGAGTTAATAATCTTTGCCGAACGCTCCAATAATCTGGAGTGAAGGTAAAACACATCACCAGGATATGCTTCACGACCTGGAGGCCTCCTAAGCAACAATGAAACCTCACGATATGATACCGCCTGCTTGGAAAGATCATCAAAAACAATCAGTGCCGCCCTTCCTGTGTCCCTAAAATATTCGCCAATTGCAGCACCTGCAAAAGGAGCATAAAACTGCATTGCAGCAGGATCAGAAGCTGTTGCTGAAACAATCACAGTATACGCCATCGCTCCTTTATCCTCAAGCAGCTTTGCAATGTTTGCGACAGTCGTGCCTTTCTGGCCAATTGCAACGTAAATACAAAATACTGGCTCTCCAGCATCATAGAATTCCTTCTGGTTGATTATCGTATCAATTGCAATTGCAGTCTTACCCGTTTGTCTGTCACCAATAATCAATTCTCGTTGCCCTCTACCAACCGGAATCATAGCGTCAATAGATTTAATTCCTGTTTGCAGCGGTTCAGTTACCGGCTGACGAAAGATAACACCGGGAGCTTTTCGCTCAAGAGGCATTTCAAATTTTTCCCCGCCAATAGGACCTTTTCCGTCGATGGGTTCTCCCAGAGTATTGACAACCCTTCCCATAATTTCATCAGACACATCAATAGATGCAATCTTGCCAGTTCGCTTTACAACATCTCCTTCTTTGATCTCTTTCGATCCTCCAAGCAAAACAGCTCCTACGTTATCCTCTTCAAGGTTAAGAACAATGCCCTTCAATCCATTTTCGAATTCAATTAGCTCGCCTGACTGCACCTCTGAAAGGCCATAAATTCGGGCAATACCATCTCCTACCTGTAGAACAGTTCCTATTTCTTCCAGATCCGCTTCTGACTTAAATCCCGCTAATTGTTGTCTTAGTATCGCTGAGACTTCTGCTGGTTTAATTTGGCTCATCTTGTTTGGTTTTGTCTAATTATTAGTAAAATGCTTTTGTTTAAATGTTTTTTTCAAATCGTTGATGCTTCTCTGAATACTGGCATCGTATTGCTTGTCGCCTATTCGTATTACCAAGCCTCCTATTAAATCTTCGTTTTTCTTTTCGATCAACTCTACCTCAGATTTTACACTGTCTTCGATTGTTTTTAATACGACGCTTCTGATACTCTCATCCAACCCATCCGCTGAAGAGACAATTGCCGTAACAATCTTCTTGTGCTCTTTATATTGTTTTTGGAACTGTATCGCAATTTCCGCCAAGTAGTTCTCCCTACCGTGCTTTGTGATAATCGAGATAAATGTATTCGACAAGGAATTTATATGCTTAGAGAATATCTCCTGCAAAACTTTCACCTTTTTATCTGGTTTTACAATTGGACTCTTCAACAGCAGCATCAGATCCTTGCTTTCAGTACAGGTGTCTACAATAAGGCTCATGTCCTTATAGGCTTCTTCAAGCTTTCCTGACTCAATGCACAACCCAATGAAGGATTTTGCGTATCTCGATGCTACTCTTGTTTCTCGCAAGGCCTATAGGTGATTTAATTAAGTTGAATTTCTTCAACCAAATTGCTTATTAAAGCTTTTTGTTTTTTGTCTTCCGAGAGTTCAGATTTCAAGATCTTCTCTGCAATTTCAATTGACAAGGATGCTACCTGACCTTTTATATCTGCCATTGCTGCTTTCCTTTCGTTACCTATTTCTTCACGCGCCTGACGCAATACTTTGTCAGCCTCTACCTTGGCCTTTTTCTTTGCTTCCGCAATGATCTGGTTTTTCGTATCCCTTGCTTCTTTAATCAGGGACTCTCTCTCTATCTGAGATTCTTTTTTCAGCTCTTCACTCTGTAATTTGACCAATGCCACATCCTCTCTAGCCTTTCGAGCATCCCCCAAAGAGACTTCGATAGAATATTCCCGATCTTTTAATGCTTCTAGAATTGGGCCCCATGCGTATTTCTTCAGAATGAACATTACGATAAGAAACGAAACGGTCATCCAAAATACCAAACCCATTGCCGGTTGAACTAATTCCATAATTCTTGGTTTTAAACTGGTTTACCCATTAGTTAAAGGGACCTGGCTCATACTCTTAGCCATTAGCATTCAGCCTCAAGAATGAGACAGGCCCTCTGTAATTAACAGGACTACTGTTGGGCGCTTGTTACTTAACAAAGATCACAAGCAGGCCTACTACCATCGCAAAGAAAGCTGCTCCTTCTACCAAGGCGGCCATAAGAATCATGTTAGAGCGCAAATCGTTAATCGCATCTGGCTGTCGAGCCATAGCTTGCATTGCATCTCCTCCGATTCTTCCAATACCTATACCTGCACCTACGGCTGCCAATCCAGCACCTAATGCCGCAATTCCATAACCGATTCCTACGTTAGGAGCAAATTCTAATAAAACTGATAATAACATAACTTAATTAATTAAAGGGTTAATAAAAACATACATACAATTCAAATTAATGACTTTCCTCAGTTGCCATGCCAAAATACATCGCTGATAATAAGGCAAAAACATAAGCCTGAAGAAAGGCGACCAATAATTCTAACATGGTCATAAAAACGGTAAATGCTACTGACAATAGAGAGACTCCGAGCCCTGCAGCCCAATGCATTTCACCAAAAATGAAAATCAAACTAAAAAACGAAAGGGCGATTATGTGCCCGGCAGTAATGTTGGCGAACAATCTGATCATAAGTACAAATGGCTTCAGGAACATTCCCATGATCTCTATAGGCGTTAAAATGAATAGAATTCCTGTGGGTACGCCTGGCATCGCCAATATGTGTCTCCAATAATTCTTATTACTACTTATCAGCGTAATTATAAAGGTCATAAACGCCAAAGTGAACGTGATAGAGATGTTTCCGGTTAGGTTTACACCACCCGGGAATATGGGTACCAAACCCAACAAATTGTTAATCCAAATAAAGAAAAATACAGTGAGCAGAAAGGGCATGTACCTCCTATAATTTTTTTCTCCAATAGAGGCTTTTGCTATATCATCCCTAACAAATACAATAATGGGCTCTATAAAAGATTGAAGCCCGGTTGGAGCTTTATCCGGGTTTCTAGCATATGTCCTAGCAACTGAGATAAATACAAAGAGCATAATGGTTATGCTTATCATGAGCGATGTAACGTTCTTAGTAATTGAGAAGTCAAAAATAGCCTTTGAAGCCTCCTCATTTTTTGTTCCATCTTCGTTGACAGCTATAATATGATTGTGGTCAATTGCGTATCCGTTATATGCAACGTGGCCATGTTCGAATCTGGAAGATGAGAAGAAACTCAACCCTCGCTTAGAATCATAAATAATAATCGGTAATGGAATAGAAACCGGATGACCTGCCCAGTCCCACAAATGCCAATCATGAGCGTCACTAATATGCTCCAATATTAACTTTCCTGCATCAAATTTTTCGTGTGAATCTGTAGGCTCTTCGTTCGCTAACGCTGTTGAAAAGAAGAAGAGAGACAAAACGCACATCAAAACAAGAGAGTGCAATACGCGTTTTAGCGAGTTTTTTGAGCTTAAACTATTGATACTCAGTACCATCAATTACCAGATTCAATCCTACCTTCTGTTTGGGACTGCAAAAATATATATTTAAACCGTAAACAAGGAGTTTATACAGCTTTTTTTGTACTTTTTTTGAAGTGCTTCAATAAATAGAATGTATCGAAGATCGTGTTGAAGAAATACATGATAACAATCGATACAATTATAGCGGCGGCGTTCTCACTATCTACTAGCACCCATATGATCAAAACGCCGAAGTAGAGAAATAATTTCAGGGCTGTTGCAGCCATAAAATTTCGGACAAACTTCTGTGGATTTCCATCTACGGAACCTGTTATTGTTCTATGCGCAAATAACACAACTAAAAAATAGAATAGTGCCGTTATTACATAGGATTGGAGATCAAGAATAAATTTTGGAGCCAATTCCCACACAATATTATAGGCACCGCCTAGTACAATAGTTGAATAAGCCGCGAAAGTAATCGTAAATCCTGTCAGCGAAGAACCCATTAGGAACTTGCTTCTCGAGTAGGCTCCTCGAGCACGAACTCATTCATGAAATTTGTGGTGTATTTACCACTCTTAAAAGTTTCATCGTTCATAAGTTGCTCATGAAAAGGCACAGTCGTTTTAATTCCCTCAATAATCACTTCTTCCAGCGCTCTTTTCATCTTAGCAATAGCTTCATCTCTCGTTTGCGCTACAGTAATAAGTTTGGCAATCATAGAGTCATAATCTGGTGGAATTGTATAACCAGAATAAACATGTGTATCTACCCTAACGCCATGCCCTCCTGGTTTGTGAAAATTGGTGATTTTACCAGGACTGGGCCTAAAATCATTGAAGGGATCCTCAGCATTGATTCTACATTCTATAGCATGCATTTGAGGATAAAGGTTCTTCCCACTAATTTTTTCTCCAGCAGCTATTTTAATTTGCTCCTTAATAAGGTCATAATTTATTACCTCCTCGGTAATTGGATGCTCAACCTGTATCCGTACATTCATTTCCATAAAATAGAAATTGGCTTGTTTGTCTACCAGAAACTCAACGGTACCGACGCCTTCATACTTGGCTGCCTTACCAGCTTTTATAGCTGCCTTGCCCATTTTCTCACGCAGTTTAGGGGTCATAAAAGGTGAGGGCACTTCTTCCATCAATTTTTGATGCCTTCGTTGAATGCTACAATCCCGTTCAGATAGGTGCGATATTCTTCCAAATCTATCCCCTGCTATTTGAAACTCTATATGCCTTGGATCCTCAATAAACTTCTCCATATACATATCATTATTCCCAAAAGAAGCTAGGGACTCCGCCCTTGCTTTATCCCAAGCCTCTTCCAACTCATCTTCCTTCATAACCACTCTCATTCCTTTTCCCCCTCCTCCGGCTGTAGCTTTTAACATTACAGGATAAGTAATCTTCTCTGCCCAGGAATAGGCATCCTTTATGTCTTTCAGAAGCCCATTAGAACCAGGTATAGTAGGCACACCGGCTTTGGCCATCGTCTTAATGGCATTTGCTTTGTCACCCATTGATTCAATCATCTTTGGAGATGCCCCGATGAACTTAATTTTGTGTTCGTCACAGATCTTCGAGAATTTGGCATTCTCGGCCAGAAAGCCATATCCAGGATGAATGGCGTCTGAATTTGTGATTTCTGCCGCGGCAATTATGCTCGGAATATTCAAATAAGACTTTGCACTTGGAGCAGGACCGATACAAACGGCTTCACTTGCAAACCTTACGTGTAATGAGTCGCGATCCACCACTGAATATACCGCTACGGTCTCAATACCCATCTCTTTGCAAGTTCTGATAACTCTTAACGCTATCTCTCCTCTGTTGGCTATCAGTATCTTTTTAAACATCTGGGAAGTTTGGATAAATCAGCTGCTCACTCCTTAGTAGAACAACTTCAATGAATTCTAATGAGGCTCTACCAAAAATATTGGTTGATCATATTCCACTGGTGAAGCATCATCCACTAAAACTTTAACAATTTTACCACTTACTTCGGCTTCAATCTCATTGAATAGCTTCATGGCCTCTATTATGAAGATAACATCGCCCTCTACTACTTCATCTCCCACGCTTACAAATGGTGGTTTATCAGGAGCAGATGCACGATAGAACGTTCCAATCATTGGGGCCTTAACTGTTATCAAATTTGAATCCGCTGCCTCTTCAGACTCATCACCAGTAGTCGCAGCTGGAGTTGAAGCGCTGTCCTCACCTGGAGTCGGTGGTGTTACAACTACATGCGTAGGAGCCGCCACACCAGGAACAACAGGCTGTACCACAACTGTATCAGCATCATGCAGAATAAGCTCTCCTCTCTTTTTACGTGGAGGAGTTTTAATGACGATCTTGAAATCTTTAAGCTCCAATTCCACCTCGCTCACACCTGACCGCGACACAAACTTTATCAGTTCTTGAATTTCACTTAGCTTCATAACTTTATCTTGTTGACTCAAAAGTATAAATTTTATTAATTGTCATACGCCCACTTAAGGTAGATCGAACCCCAAGTAAAACCGCCTCCAAAAGTGGCCATTATTAGATTATCACCTTTTTTTAATTTGGATTCCCACTCCCATAGACAGAGCGGAATAGTTCCGTTAGTCGTGTTACCAAATTTATTGATATTAATCATTACCTTATCAATATCAAGATCTATTCGATTGGCAGCGGCTTCTAGAATTCTTCTGTTTGCCTGATGAGGCACTAGCCAAGCAATGTCATCACCAGTCAGATTATTTCTCTTCATCACCTCTTCGGCTACGTCTGCCATTTTAGTTACCGCAAACTTAAAAACAGCCTGACCGGACTGGTAAATAAAATGTTCTTTATTGTCAATCGTTTCATGAGTAGCAGGATAAAGTGAGCCACCGGCCTTTTGATATAAGTGATCTCTTCCAGAGCCATCACTTCTCAATACAGAATCAATAACCCCATCCCCATCTTCCGTTGGTTCTAATAATATAGCTCCGGCACCATCGCCAAACAAAATACATGTGGTTCTATCAGTGTAATCGACAATAGACGACATCTTATCTGCACCCACTACAACAATTTTCTTGTGTGATCCCGATTCAATATATTTTGATGCAGTAACTGTTGCATACAGGAATCCGGAACACGCAGCCATAACGTCATATCCAAAGGCATTAACCGCTCCAATCTTATCCATTATAATATTCGCAGTTGCCGGAAAGAGCATATCCGGAGTTGCTGTTGCACAAATAAGCATATCTATTTCTGATGGATCGATGCCCCTTTTCTCGCAAAGACCCTTGACCGCTTCAACCCCTAAGTCCGAAGATGCACCTTCTTTCAGTATACGTCTTTCCGAAACACCTGTTCTACTTTTTATCCATTCATCGTTCGTGTCGACCATTTTCTCAAGGTCGGCATTTGAAAGTACATGATCTGGTACATACCCATGAACAGCTGTAATTGCAGCTTTTATCTCACTCATCTTGCCAGTGCTGATTTAATTCTTTTTGATAGATCCGCATCAACCATATCCCTTGTCAATATCATCATATTCTTCACCGCTATTTC
This sequence comes from Bacteroidota bacterium, assembly GCA_002401055.1. Classification (GTDB taxonomy): domain Bacteria; phylum Bacteroidota; class Bacteroidia; order NORP154; family NORP154; genus NORP154. The sequence continues at coordinate 3,809 of NVRZ01000069.1, read as the reverse complement.
ATTGGAGCTTCCGTGTCCAATTATAACCGGAGCATTTATACCGAGAATAGGTGATCCTCCATAACTCTCGTAGTTAAACCGCTCGAGATAGTCATCTTCAATCCCTCTCTTCTTGAAAGCGAAATAAAATGCTTCCGCCTGCTTTAATACCACATTGCCTGTGAATCCATCACAAACAATAACATCAATGTCTTCACTCAGCAATTCTCTTCCTTCCACATTGCCTACAAAGTTAAAATCTTTTGTACCATTCATCATTTCAAAAGTAGCTTGAGTAAGCAAATTTCCCTTCTTTTCTTCTGCACCAATATTTAACAATCCAACTTTAGGATTCTTGATATCATGAACATATTCTGCAAATAATGACCCGAGAATTGCAAATTGGTACAACACATCTGGTTTGCAATCCGCATTAATTCCGACATCCAACACTATAGTAAATCCACCATCAACAGTTGGCAGGGCTGTGAGAATGCATGGACGATATATCCCAGCTACCGTACTCACGTATCGCATGGAACCCACGAGCATGGCACCAGTATTTCCCGTACTTGCAAAGCCATCAATATCGCCATTTCTCAAGGCATGAAAGCCCTCGGCAATACTTGAATTCGGTTTTTGAGAAATCGCTTTTGTTGGTGCATCTCCCATGCCAACCACCTCTGGTGCATGAGTTATGTCAAATAAGCTGATGTCTACAGAACGATCCGTCAGTGCTTTATTGATAATCTCCTCATCCCCGAACAATACCAATCGGACGTCATCAGAGAACTCTTTTTGAGCCAGGATAGCACCTTCGATATTTGGATCGGGAACGAAGTCGCCTCCCATGATGTCTAATCCTATCCTCATAAGCTCAAATTAGTGGGATTGAGCGTATTAATGATTATAAAGAAACTGATTTATCCTCAGCCGGTTTTCCTCTGTAGTAACCACATTCCGGACATACTCTGTGACGGAGAACCGGTGCACTACAATTTGAGCAAGTACTTAACGTAGGAACTTCTGCCTTTATGTGAGCTCTTCGCTTGTCCCTTCTCTGTTTCGATATCTTTCGTTTAGGATGTGCCATTGGATGTTTATTTGATTGTTATGAGTCTAATTTTAGATTTTTAAGTACTTCCCACCTCGGATCAACAGTTGCTTCTCCATTTACTTTTCCGTTCAACCCATTTAATCGCTTGATGGCATCTGCGTTGCAAGCTGCAACCTCATGCACTTTTCTTTGTGGAAGCTGCAAATGTATGTATTCAAAAATATAGGAAGCAATATCAATACTATTTTCTTTTGCAGGAATCATAATGATTTCATCTGTTTCCTCCAACAAATTCTCCCCAAATTTAACTATCAAGCGATTGTTACAATCAATTGCTAACTCCATATTATCAGAACAGCGATCACAGCATACAGTTACGCTGCCATCTATATCAAACTCCAGGACCAGTAAGTTGTCCTCCTTCATTAGTTCGACATCAACATTGAGCATACTGTCAATTATATCGGCTGAATTCAAGTCCACGAAGAACTTCTCGTCAATTCTGTAAGAGAATTGGTGGAGACCTGCCTTTAAATAAGCAAACTTAATTTCAAACTGTTTTTCCTTCTTCATTTTTTGTTCAAAACGGGTGCAAATGTATGAATTTCCCAGATAATACAAAAGGTAATTTGATCAGCAAAAGCTCACCGGAAAGCACTAATCAACTACCGTTCCGTGCGGCGTAAATACTACATGCCATTCGCAATGCATGTGTGAAGGATTCCTCACTTGCAAGGTGCTGGCCAGCAATGTCATAGGCAACGCCGTGATCAGGTGAAGTTCGAACAACAGATAATCCAGCTGTGAAGTTAACCCCTGAATCAAATGCAATGGTCTTGAAAGGTACAAGGCCCTGATCGTGATACATAGCCAGAATCCCATCATATTGTTTCAGCGCATTGGATCCAAACAATCCATCAGCTGAGAATGGCCCGGATGCTTTGATTCCTTTTTCATTTGCAAGTGCTATCGCCGGAGCAATCACCTCTTCCTCTTCACTTCCCAACAGTCCGCTATCTCCTGCATGTGGGTTTAATCCCAATACCGCGATCTTTGGATTTGAGATGCCAAAGTCGTTCTGCAAAGACGCAGAAAACACACTCAATTTCCGTACAATTAACTTTGAATTGATCGATTCAGATACCTTACTCAATGGAATGTGCCCTGTTACAACACCTACTTTCAATTTATCTGAACACATCAACATTATTATGTTCTCACCATTGAATTTCCTTTTTAGGTACTCCGTGTGACCAGATACACTAAACTGCTCGGATTGAATGTTGTGCTTGTTAACTGGTGAAGTGACCAATATATCTGCCTCCTTATCTTGAATAGCCTGAATTCCTGCGTCCAAGGAGAGAAGTGCACATTTTCCACCAATCTCAGTCGCTTGACCCGGCTTAATTTCGACTTGCTCACCCCAGCATTGTACAATATTGAGCAGATTCACTTGAGCTTCGTTCAGGTTCGAAATAACCTTAAACTCGAGTTTAGAATTTCCTATTCCCTTGTAGAAATCCAGAACACGCGAACTTCCATAAACAATGGGCATACAGAGCTCAAAGAGCTTTCCGTCTTCAAATGATTTAATAATGACCTCTGGCCCAATACCATTTATATCACCAATGGTGATGGCAGTCTTGACTTTTTCGGAGTTTGAAGTGTTCAACTTCCTAAACTTTATTGGCGAAAAAGTCGAACAACAACCGGACGCCTACTCCAGTTCCACCGATTCCTCTGTAGCTGTCTCTGCTATCTAGAAAAGCTGGGCCAGCAATATCCAGGTGTATCCAAGGATAATCCGTGAAGTGATGCAGAAATTTACCTGCAGTGATGGATCCGCCATAGGGTCCACCCAAATTTTTAATGTCAGCAATTTCTGATTTAATCATCTCTCCGAACTCCTCCCAGAAGGGTAGTTCAGCCAATCGCTCGTGTACATTGTGGCCACTCTCCTGCAGTTTAGCATGCGGCTTTTCAGCGCCGTCGTGCATTGACACCATTCCAACAGTACCGATCGCCGCTATAGATGATCCAGTTAATGTAGCCAGGTCAATAACCAACTCTGGTTTGAGGCGCTTTGCATAACTCAATGCGTCCGCAAGGATTAATCTACCCTCAGCATCCGTATTGAGTACTTCTACAAAAGTGCCGTCATGCATAGTAATCACATCTCCTGGGACGTAGGCATTACCGGATGGCCTGTTGTCCGTTGCAGGAACCAATCCTATCACATGTACATTCAGTTTAGCTTTCGAAATGGCATACATAGCACCGGCAACAGCTGCCGCTCCTCCCATATCACATTTCATAAAATCCATCGATTTGGGAGTAGGCTTTAAACTCAATCCACCAGTATCAAAAACAACACCCTTGCCAACGAGCACATAAGGCTTCTTGTTTTTGAAGCCTTTCGGCTTCCACTCCATAATAGTAAACGTTGGTGGATCAATACTTCCCTTGTTCACGGCCAACAAGCCACCCATTTTAAGTGACTGTATCTTTGCTTTATTGAATACCTGCACCTTAAATCCTGACTCCTTTCCCATCTTCTGAATTTCTTTTGACAACTGCGTAGCCGTAAGAAACCAGAGAGGTTCATTCACCAAGGTTCTCGCATGTAAACTTCCCTGAACAGAAGCATTGAGTCGAGATATCTCCTGTGAATTCACTCCCTTATCGTGAATTCTAATGGACTTTAAAGTGGCCGCAAGCCATAATTAGCATACCTGTTACGATGAATACACCGCCTAGGAAACGCATGATATAG
>NVRZ01000068.1 GCA_002401055.1 Bacteroidota bacterium | reverse complement strand
TTTAGTAATTTAGATAGTTCTTTATATATGAAAACATATACGAGGATTTAGCGTATACCGCATATAGGAGGAGACCAATCAGGATTGAAAAAAACATAGTTGAGTTAAGAGATGTCGATTGCTTTTAAACATATTCTTGCCTGTGCATCGTTGTTCGTGTGCATTGTTGTATTGCCAAAAAATGCGTTGGCACAACTTACCGTGGACAATAACGCTCCCTATGACGACCCTGTTTACCTGGTAGAACAAGTTCTATTGGGTTTTGGGCTCAATGTTACCAATGTTACCTTTAATGGATCCGCCTTACCTCCAACGGGTGTTGAGGCAGATATGATTGGTTACTTTAACGGTAGCGGTTCAAACATTGGTCTTGCCGCAGGCGTAATTATCAATACCGGAAATATTTACGATGCACCAGGGCCCAACGACTCCCAAAGCGATGGTGTTGACAACTTAACACCTGGAGACCCTGACTTAGACGTATTGGCTAGCCTTAACGCGCCAACATCTACTTATAACGCCGCTGTGCTGGAATTCGATTTTGAAACCGTTACAGATGGCATTAGTTTCAGATACGTTTTTGCCTCTGAGGAATACAACGAATTTGTTTGTACACAGTTCAACGATGTTTTCGGGTTTTTTATCTGGGGGCCCAACCCGGCTGGTGGAATGTACAATGGGTTAAATATTGCCTTGGTTCCCAATACCTCTTTACCTGTTGGAATCAACACGGTTAATAATGGAAACTTCGGATCTGCGGGTGGCTCAGCTACTTACTGTCCTCCAGACTACATGACCAATACTGCTTTTTATGTAGACAACGAGGCCCTCGGCGGGCAATCTGTGCAATACGATGGGTTTACTACTGTTCTTACGGCACAACAGGATTTGGTACCATGTACCACATATCACTTAAAAATGGCTGTTGCAGATGCGGGGGATGGTATTTATGACTCCGGTGTATTTTTAGAAGCTGCCAGTTTTGGAGCAATCGGAATTCAGGTAGAAGTTGGAGAAGTTGGGTCATCTTCCGCCACGCTAGTGGAAGGTTGTGATTCGTTACTGCTGATATTTACACGTGCTGGATCAACTATTGATTCTTTGACCATCAACTATATAATAACCGGATCTGCGACCAATGGTGTTGACTACACCTTATTGCCCGGGTCAATCGTTATTCCGGTAGGCGCTTCTCAGGCCACGTTCAACATTGGGGCTTACTTAGATGGCATTCCAGAAGGTATTGAGACAATTAGTATTACTATTCCGGCCAACCTAACCAACAACACTTGCCTAGATGATGTTCCTTCAACCGCAACGGTTACCATTATAAATACTGACCCGCTGGAACTCGGCATATCTAACGACACCATTATTTGTCCTGGAAACGGATACCAAATAGCGACATCAATCTCTGGAGGTATTGGAGCCTATACTTATTCTTGGTCTCCAAACTTGGGGCTTAGTTGCGGTACTTGCCCTAATCCTATTGCCAGCCCATCAGAATCCACAACTTATACCGTAACAGTTACGGATGAATGCGGCACTGATATAGTTACAGAACAAGTTGTTGTTAATGTTGGTGGGCTACTCCTTGAAACAGGAAACACGCTCGTATCTATTGAAGGTTGCAGCAACGCTACTTTTACCTTCACACGAATTGGATCTACCGCAGATTCCTATACCGTTTACTTTGTTATCAGTGGGGGTGCCACGAACGGAGTTGATTATGGATTTATACTTGACAGTATTGTAATTCCGGCGGGCCAATCAACTGTAGATTTGACCATATTCCCTTTTTCGGACACGTTGACTGAAGGAACTGAGCAGGTAACCATTACCACTATTCCTGATACTACGGGATTATGTACCAGCCCTGAATTAACTTCTACCTTATTCATAATGGATGTGCTTCCATTGGCTGTAATAGCACCGCCTGATACCGTGGTTTGCGGAGGCGCAAGTGCCGACCTATATGCAATTGGCTCAGGTGGAGTTGGATTATCATATGAGTGGGATGATGGCGTATCGGTAATTGGCGCGGATGCCGATATTACTGTTACACCTTCAAATACAACACTGTACACGGTTACGGTTTCAGATACTTGCGGTAATTCGATTGCATTTGATCAGGTACTGGTAACGACTACAAATCCGCCATCACAGATACTTGCCATTGGTGATACTGCTTACGAAGGCTGTAGAGAAGGTGTATTTAATATTGAGATAAGTGAAACCAGCACCAGTCCTACGGTTGTTGCGTTTACTATATCTGGCTCAGCTTCTAACGGCGTGGATTTTACAACGATCCCGGATAGCGTTATAATTGGTGCTGGTATGCTCTCTACAACGATTACAATTTCTTCATTTCAAGATGGCTTGCCTGAAGGTGACGAAACAATTACGATCACGCTACCGCGCGACAGCATCGACAGCTTGTGCTATAATGCGCCTTACCAGGCCACGGTATACATTAAGAATATTGACCCTATCGATGTTACAGTTGCCGACGAGCTCATTTGTCCAGGGGACACTGCAACCTTGTTGGCTCAAGCAACTGGAGGCAATGGAGTATTACAATATATATGGAGCACCGGCGCAACAACGTCTAGCATCAACGTTTCTCCTACCGCGACTACCATCTATTCGATAGAGGTAGCTGATACATGCAGCAATTCTTTCATGCTAAATCCGGTTACGGTTGATGTAAGAGACCCGCTTGGCTCAATTGTTACGGTTTCAGCCAATGCATATGAAGGTTGCAAGAACAGCAGCTTTGAATTTTCAATTCCCGTACCGATGGGGAATGACTATGTTATTTATTACTCTGCTGGAGGATCCGCTCAAAATGGAATAGACTATGAGCCTATCATCGATAGCATTATTATTCCCGCAGGATCCACAACGACGACCTTAGAGATAGAACCTATCTACGACGGAACAGCGGAAGGGTCCGAAATGGTTGAGATCACCATTATCCCGACGACAAATGACACGACATGTCCTCATATTTTTATAGCCAACTTGCTTATTAATGACGTGGACCCAATAACTTTATCAGTTGGAGGAGATACAACCGTATGTAACTGGCAAGTTTATATGAATGCCATGGCAGTTGGAGGCATGGGTGCGCTTACTTATGATTGGAGCAGCAATGCGGGATCGGGAGAAACGGTAGCAGTAAAACCAATGGAGCCTACTACTTATCTGGTGACTGTTTATGACTCTTGTGGCTCATCTGTTGCTTATGACAGTGTTAGCATCGATATTGACTGTGAATATCTGTTTCACTTCCCAAATTCATTTACTCCAAATGGAGATGACCTGAATGACTTCTTTTTTGGAACAGGAAGAGGGATAAAAAACTATGAAATGTCCATCTATAACCGTTGGGGTGATCTAATTTTTAAGACAACGGACCGACACATTGGGTGGGATGGCCGTAGTAACGGTGGCAAAAAAATCTCAGAGCAAGAAGTATACATTGTTGTTTTCGAAACCACAGACTTTCTGGATTACCCACACACCTACATCGGAAAAATTGTGCTTATTCAATAGCCTATTCTAAGGGCTATCAATCAGAACCTTACCCGTCATCTCTTCAGGAATATTTAAACCCATCATATTTAATATAGTGGGCGCTACATCAGCAAGAATACCATTCTGAATAGTCACATCGGAAGGCAATGAATCGTCTATAATTATAATGGGTACCGGATTCAAGCTGTGAGCTGTATTTGGAGACCCGTCACTGTTAATGCAATAATCCGGGTTGCCGTGGTCTGCTATTATAACGAACTTATAGCCGTTATCCAGTCCTGATCGAACAACCTCTTTAGTACATTCATCTATGCATTCTAGGGCACTTATAATCGAGCTAAAAACGCCCGTATGTCCTACCATGTCAGGGTTTGCAAAATTCAAACATATAAAGTCCGGGCCCTGGCTATTTATTTCTTTGATGACAGTCTGGGTTACCTCCCTTGCGCTCATTTCTGGCTGCAAATCATACGTCGCCACCTTCGGGGAAGGGATCATGGCTCTGCTTTCTCCCGTAAACTTATCCTCTCTGCCACCTGAAAAAAAGTAGGTTACGTGTGGATATTTTTCTGTTTCCGATATTCTGAGCTGCGTTCTATCCTCATTAGCAAGCACTTCTCCTAGTGTCATCGCCAGGTTATCCTTCTGATATATTGGCTCAACTCCCACAAAACTATTATCGTAATTGGTCATCGTTAAATACCTAAGCTTTAAAGGGTTCATCTCAAATTCCAAAAACTCTTTTTGGGTAAGCACGGCTGTAATTTCCCGGCAACGATCTGTTCTAAAATTGAAACAAATAACAACATCACCCTCTTCAATAGTAGCAATGGGCTGTCCGTTATCTTGTATTACAATGGGCTCGATAAACTCATCTGTAATGTTATTTTCGTAAGAATCTTTTACAGCTTCCCCTGCAGATATACTGGGCTCACCAAGTCCATTAACATACAAGTCATATGCCCTTTTAATTCTCTCCCATCTTCCATCTCTATCCATCGCATAATACCTGCCTATTACTGAGGCGACCTTGGCTGATGTTCCAGCAATATGATTTTGCAACTTTTTGATGTAATTCGCACCTGATTTGGGGTCTGTGTCTCTTCCGTCAGTAATAACATGTATAAACACCTCCTCAACCCCAATTGTGTGCGCCATTTCGGTCAGCTTGTGAAGATGCTCTTGAGAAGAATGAATGCCTCCATCAGATAGCAATCCAAAGAAGTGAACTTTTATGTTCCCTTTCTTTGCACGATTTAAAGCATTTAAAATAATCTCATTTGATTCAAATGAACCATCTGCAATAGCAGTATTGATTCTTAAGAGATCTTGATAAACTATTCTTCCTGCGCCAATATTAAGGTGACCTACTTCAGAATTCCCCATTTGTCCATCTGGTAAACCCACATTGGTTCCACTCGTTAGCAATTCAGAATTGGGGTACTTATCGTACAGACCATCAATAAATGGAGTACTGGCCTGCGCTATGGCATCAGATTTTGAGCCATCGCCATGACCCCAACCATCTAGAATAATCAGAACTGCTTTCTTACTCAACTTGAAAGATTATGAAGAACTTAATGTGACGGCAAAGATACTTCCTTTTGGGTCATTGTCGGTCAGACTGATTGCACCCCCATGCTGTTCGACAAGATATTTTAGAATGTAAAGGCCCAAACCTGTGCCTTGAGTTTTCCTTGTGGATTCATTCTCTTGCCTATAGAATTTATCGAAGACCTTGGATTTTTCAGCATCACTTATCCCCTGGCCCTCATCTTTAACCGTCAAAATAACTTCTGAATCACCTGTAGTAAGTTCCACCAATACCTTTGTTGCATCATTGGAATATTTAACTGCGTTGTCAACTAGATTAATAACAATCGAATTCATTGCATTGAAGTCAGCACTCAGCATCACTTCTGATTGAATATTTCTGTCAATGCTAACTTTCTCTTTAACAGGATGCAGCGCAAAATTATCTAGAATATCATTTGTTAACCTGGACATGTTCACCTCTTCCTTTATAAGTAGATAGTTGTCAGACTCTATCTGGGAAGACAGTAAAATATTATCTACCAATGAAGTTAACCTGTTGGTTTCATTCAACACATTTTCAAGGATCTCGCTACTTTTCTGATCATCTAAATCGTGTTTTTGCATGGTTTGCATATACAGCTTTATCGAAGCCAGGGGCGATTTGAGTTCATGTGTTACTGCCATTAAAAAGTTTCTTTGCTGCCTGGATAGATCTACTTCCTTTTTGAAAGCCCGCTGTGTAATGTAAACCCCCATTACCAGTAGTAACGCAAACACGGAGCCTTCACCGATAACCATCCACTTACGCTTTTCCAGCTTCTCCTCTAGTAGCCGTTTGTTTTCATCTGTGCCAAGATTTCCAGACAGGGCGCCATCCTCCAGTGTCACATTCAGTTCAAAAACCTGACGGTTCAGATCAATTATATGATATCCCCACCAACAAAACTGAACAAACACGTACGCCACCAGTATATAAAATATGATGAATGGTTTATTTTTCATAACAGTTACCACCGTATTAAAGCTGAAGCCCAGGTTAATCCGCTTCCGAAAGCTGCAAGGCACACAAGGTCTCCATCATTAATTTTTCCAGCTCGATGCGCTTCATTAAGCGCTATCGGAATGGAAGCACTTGTCGTATTCCCATATTTCTGAATATTATTCCAAACCTTGTCATCCGTTAGCCCCAATGATCGCTGTGTAAACTGAGATATCCGCAAGTTGGCCTGATGCGGAATTAGCATATCCAAGTCAGAGGGTTTGTAGTGGTTCTTGTCCAAGGCTTCGTTTATTACCTCCGAGAATCTTTCGATAGCGTGTTTGAAAATGAATTTTCCATTCATGTAAGGATATATATCTGCCTCTGCACCGTCAATAAGTCTTTTTATTATCTGATCCTTGTGTATCGTACTTGGTTCTTTGACCGTCAACTCCATAGCATGCTTCCCCTGAGAATGTAGATGGGTAGATAAAATTCCTTTCCCTGGGTCTTCAGTGGCTTGCAGAACAACGGCACCGGCTCCATCGCCAAAGATTACTGCCATAGCCCTTCCATTGCTGGACTTATCCATTATGTTGCTTTGAATTTCTGATCCAATTACAAGGATTGTCTTATACATACCCGTTTTAATATACTGATCAGCTACGCTCAGTCCATAGATAAATCCTGAGCACTGATTACGCACATCCAGTGCGCCGATCGTACCAATATTTAACTGGTCTTGTACCAACACTCCGCATCCTGGAAAGTAATACTCCGGACTCAAAGTAGCAAACACTATGAAGTCAACATCTTTGGCCTCCAATCCAGCATTTTCGAGGGCACTTAGTGCGGCTTTGGTACCCATATTTGATACCGTATCCTTTCCCGCCTCAAACCACCTTCTTTCCTGTACCCCGGTCCTTTCAACAATCCACTCATCTGTGGTATCCATCATTTCTTCCAGCTCGGAATTGGTAACCACCCGGTCTGGAACATAATGGCCAGTTCCAATAATTTGAGTATTATACATCAGCGTCTATTCCTTCTAATCCAATCTGTAGATCAACTAAGCTTTAAGCGCATTTGACCAATTTCTAAATCTAAAATACAAAAAGGGCTGAAAGTATCAACTTCCAACCCTCTGTAATATTTTGTGGTACCACCTGGAATCGAACCAGGGACACATGGATTTTCAGTCCATTGCTCTACCAACTGAGCTATGGTACCCCCTTCATAGAGACGGCGAATTTACTCAACTATTTGTTAATTTTGAAAATTTCAACAATACCGGCAAATGAACTTAGTTGCAGACATAGGAAATACTCGCTCAAAATTGGGCGTGTTCGTGGACGACAAATTAATTGCAAACATTACAATTGAAAAGGGTTCAGATTCAAATATTCTGGAAGACTTTTTGAACCCATTAAAGGAGGTCCGCAACATTTTAACTTCCTCAGTTGGAAATGAACAATTGAACATTTCTTCATTCTATCCCAATGCTCTGGTTATGGAGCTAGATAGCTCCACACCTCTACCGATAACTCTTGCTTACTCCACTCCTGACACATTAGGAGCCGACCGCATAGCTATATCCGTTGGAGCCAACAATCAATTCAGAAATGAAAATGTTCTAGTTATAGACTTGGGTACATGTATCACTTTTGACTTTATAAACAGCAAAAATGAGTACCAGGGAGGAAGTATATCACCTAGTACAAGTTTGCGATATAAGGCCTTGAATAATTATACTGAGAATTTACCGTTAGTAGTGGCTGACATCCCGTTGGAACAAATTATGCTTCAGGGGAAATCAACTAAAGAATCTATTATGACTGGAGTTACGCGCGGCGTCTTTTATGAGATAACTGGATTAATAAATCGATATTTTGAGGAATTTCCTGAATTGAAGGTAATGTTTACGGGTGGTAGTTTCCCTTATTTTGAAAATGAATTAAGGAGGACATTTCAATCCAAAAAAAATCTCATCTTTGCAGACTCTTATCTGGCCCTTACCGGGTTAAATGTAATAGTGAATTTCAATGTCAATCGATAATTTTAGGCTGATACTTCTGGCCGTATCTTTTTCATTACTGATACCACCTGGAGCGCAAGGCCAAAATGGTGTTAACTCTCCCTATTCCCGATTTGGGTTAGGAGACATGGAGTCAACAGGATTTGCCCAAAGCCATGCAATGGGTGGTTTCGGAATTGGATTAATAAACCCGAAAGCTATTAACCTTAGCAACCCGGCATCCTTTGGTTACATACGAAAGCAATCTTTTCTTTTTGAGATTGGTCTTCAAACTTCCAGGAATAAGTTGATACTCACCGACACCAGTCAGACAACGTTTGGAACATCAATTAGTTACTTTGCTTTAGCTTTTCCAATTACCAAATGGTGGGGAAGCAGTTTTGGAATCAAGCCATTCAGCAAAATTAACTACAGGGTAATAGATCAAGATAATATACCTGGAATCGGTAAAGTGAACTACACATTTATTGGCAACGGAGGCCTCAACCAGGTTTATTGGGGTAATGCGTTCAGGTATAAAAATTTGTCAATGGGGATCAATGCTTCCTATATCTTTGGACCTACTGAAACGTCCAGAAGAGCAATATTTGAAAACGCCAATACATTCCATTACTATACAATAGAAACCCAAAAGCTGGGGGCGTTACATTTCAATTATGGATTGTTGTATAGGCATACTCTTGATTCTCTTTCTGGCAAGGCGCTAAAAAACAAGCTGACTTTTTCCGGAGGATTAACCTTTGACTTATCTACAAAGATGTCTACCAAGAGAACTAAAATAGGTGTGTCCTTTATCGAGTATGCCGATGATCCCTTCCTCTTGCTCCCACTTGACACGACCATTAATATTGACGAAGAAGGAGAAACTATCCTTCCCGGTAGTTTCGGTATTGGAATTAGCACTAAGATTGGTGAGCGATGGCTCTTTGGGGTAGATTATTCAACTCGTTTCTGGTCAAATTTTAGCTCATTTGGTGTTAAAGATTCGTTAGCTAACAGCAGCAGGTTTAGCATTGGTATGCAATTTAATCCGGATTTCCGCTCAAATAAATACTTTAATACTATTTACTACCGGCTAGGGGCTTACTATGAAAACACACACCTACAGGTAAAAGGTACGAGGCTCAGTAAATATGGCACAAGTTTTGGTATTGGATTACCGTTGAGGAAACTTGGGTCAGTAATTAGCATATCCTATGAAACTGGTAAAAGAGGAACGATTGAAAATAATCTAATTCAAGAAAATTACTGGAATGTTCTTTTTGGGTTGACTATTAATGACATTTGGTTCTTGAAAAGAAAATATGATTAAAGAGATGAAAATGAACGTTAAGAGATTTGTAGGGATTGGATTTTTGTTGGTTGGATTATTATGTGGCACCTCCATCGCGCAAAATGGGAAATATGGCGATAACGCGGAGGATAGTGTGCTGTGTGTACAGAATCTTTCATTGTACATAGAATTCTATAAACAAAAGAACTACAGTGACGCTATGGCCGGATGGAGATGGGTATTTAACAATTGTCCCAAATCCAGCAAAAAAATGTATGCCAACGGAGCGCGGATATACAAACGACTTATAAAGAAAGAAAAGGATGCTAACGTGAAAGCGAAACTGGTAGATACATTGTTAATGATATATGATCAGAGGATCGTGAATTTTAAACAAGAGGGATTTGTTCTGGGCCTTAAAGGCGTAGACATCTTACAATACCGGAAAGACAAGTTAGAAGAGGCATACAACGTGCTGACTAGGTCTGTAGAACTTCAGGCAAAAAAGTCTAAAGCTGGAGCAGTTACTGGTTACTTCCAGTCTGCAATCAAGATGCTGGATGCCGAAAAAATTGAGAAGAGTAAGGTGATAGAGATTTATGATGTGTCGATCACGATTATAGAATACCAAATTGGAAAGTTGCAGGGAGATAAACTTGCAAAAAAGCGCAATTTCTATGAAATTGCCAGAGATAACGTAAACATTCTCTTTGAGCCTGTTGCCAGCTGTGACGACTTAAAGAAAATCTATGGCGCTCAGTTTGAATCTAAAAAAGAAGATGCGGAGTGGCTAAAAAGAGCCGCTGGGCTTATGAACAAGAAAGATTGTACTGATGACCCCTTGTTTGCTAGGATTGCCGAAACGCTTCACAATCTCGAACCCTCAGCTGTATCTGCCTACAACATGGGTAAGATGATGATTGATAAAAAATCCTTTTCCAAAGCAACTACCTTCTTAAAACAGGCGATTGAACTTCAAGAAGATCCACTAAAAAAAGCGGATTACAATTATATGATGGGCAAACATTACTTTAGAAATTTAAAACAGTTTTCGGCGGCACGCGGATACGCGCGAAAAGCTGCATCATTGCGCTCAGGATGGGGAAAGCCTTACTTGTTAATTGGAGACCTATATTCAGCAAGTGCAAAAGATTGTGGAGAAAATGATTTTGAGAAAGGCGCGGTATACTGGGTTGCAGTTGACAAATATATAAGGGCTAAGGCAATTGATCGATCTATTGCTGAAGAAGCCAATAAAAAAATTGCAACGTGGTCGAAGTATTTCCCAACAAAGAAAGACGCTTTTTTTTACAACTATACAGAAGGGAAATCATATACTGTCGGGTGTTGGATAAACGAAACTACTACTGTTCGCGTTCAATAAACCATCAATTTGAACAACAAATTCCTTCTTGCTCTACCATTAATCTTATTCGTAGTTGGCTCTTGTGAAAATGACATTGAGAAGGTCAGAATCATTTCATCAAAAAGTGAAATGCCAGTCGAATCAACCTTCAACGCAACTCTGCTGTATAGCGACTCAGCTCAGCTTCAAGTAAAACTCATTGCTCCACAATTGGATCGATTTAGCGGCGAGAAACCTTATCTAGAATTGCCATCAGGCGTAGAGCTTGAATTTTATGACTCTGACATGGAAATCAGCTCAAGACTGACAGCCAATTACGCGATTAGCTATGAAGAAACAGGACTCATGGAAGCAAAAGGGAACGTTGTGTTAATTAATGAATTGGGCGAACAACTGAATACAGAACACCTGATTTGGGACGAAAAAACAGGCAAAATATACTCGGAAGAATTCGTTAAAATAACGACGGCAGACGAGATCATTCTAGGCGAAGGCTTTGAGTCAAATCAGAGCTTTACCAAGTTTAAAATCAAAAAGATCAAAGGAACCATCAACATAGAAAACTAACTACCATGGCAACGCCCAAAGAAATAACAATCATTAGAATTCTTGAGATTGCCTGGCTAATAATTGCGATAGCTTCAATCGGATTTGGAGTATATGAAACGGTGACGAGCGGAATCGGAGAGAGTTATTTGTTTTTCATTTTTACGGTAGTTGCTGGTGTTATGTATGGAATGAGAAGGAGACAGCGCGAAAAGCTTCAAAAGGAAACTGATAATGAGTAGTATTCTCCTGGTCTTTATTTGTTTAATGTTTTCAGCCTTTTTCTCTGGAATGGAGATAGCATTTATCTCCTCAAGCAAGCTCCGAATAGAACTGGCCAACAAGCAAGGAGAGCTTTC
Source organism: Bacteroidota bacterium (assembly GCA_002401055.1). Taxonomy (GTDB): domain Bacteria; phylum Bacteroidota; class Bacteroidia; order NORP154; family NORP154; genus NORP154. The sequence continues at coordinate 864 of NVRZ01000068.1, read as the reverse complement.
GGGTAGGATATATTCATTCTTCTTAAAACACCCTGCTCGATTTATTGGAGCGATGTTGGTTGGAAACAACATTGCTTTGGTAATTTATGGCATCCTGCTTGCAAAATTGGTTGAGCCATACCTGATTGTCTGGTTTTCTTCAAACTTGATGATTTTAATTACACAAACAATAATTGCCACGCTGATTGTATTGATTACTGCTGAATTCATCCCCAAAACACTCTTCAGAATAAACCCCAATAGAATCCTAACTATTTTCACATTACCTGCGCTGATTGTGTATTATGCCTTATATCCTTTGGTGTGGTTGGTAATTGGGCTTTCAGATTTCTTTCTCAAATACGTTGTTGGCACAGACGTAAAAAATGAAACGCCAGTATTTGGTAAGATCGATCTTGATAATTATTTGAATGAAGGCTTATCAGATGACGATCAATCTCCCGAAGAAACAGAAGTGAAAATATTTAGGAACGCCCTTGATTTTTCAAATGTTAAAATCAGAGACTGCATGGTTCCAAGAACGGAAATAACGGCGCTAAGTATCGATGAATCAATTGAGGTACTTCAACGAAACTTCATTAAAACTGGACTATCTAGAATTATCATATACGAGGAAGACATCGAACATGTTGTAGGTTATGCCCACTCATACGAAATGTTTAAAAAACCCGAAAACATAAAGTCAATCATGCTGCCAATATCCTTAATCCCTGAATCAATGTCTGCAAATGATCTCTTAAAATCATTTATAAAAGAACAGAGAAGTATTGCGATAGTATTAGATGAATTTGGAGGTACTGCAGGCATGGTAACTATGGAAGATGTAATGGAGGAGTTATTCGGGGAAATTGAAGATGAACATGA
>NVRZ01000067.1 GCA_002401055.1 Bacteroidota bacterium | reverse complement strand
ATTATTGGTAAACTCTGTTGAAAATGAGTGTAAACTAATTGTCTCCATATGAAGCGTATCCTTGTTGGTATCATACGTATATATTTTGGAGTTGAAAGAGGTTAGCACAATGCCCTCATTCGAAATACCAAGCGTGTTGTCATTGGGGCGGCCGCCGGCATGATAAACCACAAATGTGTCTCCTGGACTTATCACTATGTATGTGGCAACAGGGAAATTCTTTCCAATCACAGGATCATTTACACCACTGACTTTCCAACTTTTAGCGGCCATCTGTTTGCGAGGAAACATTTTGGCCGATTTTTTCTTGATTTGCTTTAACTCATATCTCGAAGATCCCGGAAATGGCATTTCCAAATTGCTTAGTACAGGCGCCCAATCTTCAATGATTTCCGAAGGTACAAGCGTGTTCATCTTCGCAACTTCAACCTTTGTTTTCTTGTAGCTATATTCCTGCGAATGGCCCAGCGTACAAGATAAAAGGAACACAAGAAATAGTAGTTTCTCCCTCATTTATTCAATCTATTCAGCTAAGCTCTCTTTTTTGTGAATGCCTTAATTCCCTCAAAGATAATCCATAGTTGACAAGCACCAATAACAAATGCGACACCTACGAGCAACCAGTTACTGGATTCCACATAGTTTAGAAAATTAAAATAGGTGGCAATAAAAGTAATTGTGGTAATAAAGATCATCGGTATCATGGTAACCCAATAGTTACTTTTATTATTGTACAACCACACTGAAATAACCAGTAAGGCCAGAGAGCCTAGCAGCTGATTGGTAGATCCGAACAAGGGCCAAAGTCTCAGTCCTCCAGTACCAGTTCCATCTGAAATAACCAGCAGGAAGGAGAATAACACAGCAATTCCTGTTTGCCAATACCTGTTTTTGGCAATTACTTTAATGTTCAGGCTTTCACTTATTTCCGCAACGATATATCTCTGGATTCGAATGGCTGTATCAAGAGAAGTGGCCGCAAAGCTAATTACCATTACCCCGATGAATACTGCCGCCAATTCTCGCGTATTACCTGCTTGATCGGTAATGGTTTGCATTATTCCCAATTCATTGATGAAACCTGCTGAGCCATCAACAAAGGCTGTTAGCTTAGGTCCCAGACCTTTAGCCATTTCAAAATTATCATAATGTGCATGCCAGGATTCTGAACTATCAAAGCCCGCTGCTACGGCAATAGTCGCTGCTACGGCAAGCGCTGCCTCTCCTATCATTCCGCCATATCCAATTGTTCGGGCATCTTTCATATCGCACAGCTGCTTCGAGGTTGTTCCTGACGAAACCAGTGCGTGAAAGCCCGAGATGGCTCCACAGGCAATGGTTATGAACAGAAAAGGAAACCAGGGTATGGGGTTTTCTGTCAAGGCGAACGCTGGTGCGTCCATAACAGGCTGCGCAATGAATATCCCCAGGTATATACATCCCAATCCTACGATAAGTTGATGAGAGTTGATATAATCTCTTGGTTGAAGCAAGGTCCAGACGGGTAGGATGGAGGCAATGAATCCATACCCCATTAAAAACATGATCCAGGTCATTACTTCAGAACCATTTATCCATAAATACTCAGGTAAGTGTACAGGATACATAAAGCCTATATAAATCATAAAGTACAACATGATTAACGCGACAATAGATGGGATCAACAGGCTTTTCTTTCTCTTGTAGGTCCACCATCCAATAGTGATGGCTACAATAATTTGAAAATTTATGGGAATAACGGTGCCTGGATAGTTCACAAAAAGTGTTGCGATGATATAGGCAAACACTGCTATCACTATAAAAACCAACAAGAAGATAATTGTAAGAAATAGTCCTTTGGAGCGTTTTCCAATGACCTTTTCAGAAATCCACCCTATTGAGTTGCCTTTGTTTCTCGCCGAAATAACCAATGTACCATAGTCGTGCACCGCCCCCATAAAAATACTTCCAATAACTACCCAAAGCAATGCTGGAACCCATCCCCATATGATCGCAATTGCGGGTCCAAGAATTGGTGCAGCCCCTGCGATAGACGAAAAATGATGCCCGAACAGAACATGCTTTTTTGTTGGGACAAAGTCCATTCCATCATTGAACTCAACGGATGGCGGAATAGAATCATCATCCTCGGTCTTATAGACTTTTAATGCAAGATACTTGGAGTAGAAGCGATATCCCAGGAAAAGACTTATGAGGCAAACACCAGTAACTAGTGCTGCGTTCATTGGAGCAATAAATCCAGGGTGACAAATATTGCGAAAACAACACTCGCTATACCATTGGTGGTAAAAAAGGCCAAGTTGATCTTAGACAAATCATCTGGCTTTACGAGCATGTGTTGGTAGAAAAGAAGTAGAATAAAAAATGCGCTGCCAACCCAATACCAGGTACCCATACCGCCATAATATCCAGCTCCAAGGATAAACGCTGCTGTAAACACGTGAAATAGCGAAGATAACCTCAGCGCACCTACCTTTCCAAATTTCACCGGGAATGACTTAAGGTTTTGGGATTTGTCAAAATCAATGTCTTGCAAGGCATAAATAATATCGAAGCCACTTACCCAAAACAAAACGGCAAATGAGAAAAATAGTGGCATCCAATCAAATTCGCCTGTCACTGCCAGGTAAGCACCAATAGGCGCCAAAGACAATCCCAATCCGAGAATTAAATGACTTAAGAAAGTAATTCTTTTGGCATAGCTGTACCCAAGAATGACAAGTAAGGCAATAGGTGATAAGTAAAAGCAGATGGGGTTGATGAAATAAGTAGTAATAACAAAGAGTAGCATATTAAACACCACGAATATCAATGCTGATTTAGCCTTGATTATTCCAGCAGGAATTTCCCTCACTTCAGTTCGGGGGTTATTTTTATCTATATCTCTATCTGCATATCTGTTGAAGGCCATGGCAGCGCTTCTAGCAAAAACCATACAAAGTATTACCAGGATGAATATCTGAATACTAAAGACAGCATCTGTAAAAAATATAGCCAACAAAAATCCAATAATTGCAAAGGGCAGTGCAAAGATTGTATGACTAAACTTTACGAGGGATAGAAAATTCGATATGGAGCGCGTGGGTGCCATGAGCTATCAAAAATAGCAAAAAATTAAATCCAAAAGGTCGCTAGTTTTTAATCAAAGCAAATTGCGATATTTGTCGGGCAACCAAAGCGAATATTTTGAAACCGTCTATACCCAAGGGAACAAGGGATTTTCTACCGGAACAGGTAGTCAAACGCAACTACATCTTTGACACAATAGAGAGCGTATTTAAATTATTTGGGTACGTACCTATAGAGACGCCTTCGATGGAGTCGCTTGAAACCTTAACTGGGAAATATGGTGATGAAGGCGATATGCTAATATTTAAAATATTGAATTCTGGGGACTATCTCTCAGGTGTAAACAAGGATGGATTATCAGAAATAAGCTCCACGGAATTGGCCTCGAGTATTGCCGGAAAAGCGCTGAGGTATGATCTTACTGTTCCATTTGCTAGATATGTGGTCCAACATCAAAATGATCTCACATTTCCTTTTAAACGTTATCAAATTCAACCTGTTTGGCGTGCCGATCGCCCGCAAAAAAGTAGGTACCGTGAATTCTATCAATGTGATGTAGACGTAATTGGGTCCAAATCGTTTCTAAATGAGATTGAACTTATCCAAATTATTGATCAGGTTTTCAGTGAATTGGGGGTAAAGGATTTCAAAATTGGCATCAATCATAGAAAAATATTAGCCGGCCTGGCTGAGAGTTTGTCGATCAGCGACAAATTTTCTGATATGGTTACAGCTCTTGACAAGTGGGACAAGATTGGCGAAGAAGGAGTAGGCAAGGAGTTAGATTCGAAGGGCGTCCACCGCGATGGCATCGCGGGGATAATGAAATTCGCTAAGGCAACTTCACTAGCCGATCTTGGAGATCTTGGTCAAAGTGAAGAAGGTAAGCAAGGCATTAATGAGGTGAGCAAAATACTTTCAAAACTAGATAAGCTAGGTATAAAGAGCTGTTTGTTTAATGCAACACTGGCCAGAGGACTCAGCTACTATACTGGAACAATTATAGAGGTGGTGGCAGATGGATTTAGTGGAAGCATTTGTGCCGGAGGTAGATATGATGACCTCACTGGAATTTTTGGGATGAAAGATGTTTCTGGCGTAGGTGTTTCGTTCGGTGCTGATAGAATTTACGATCTTATGGAAGAGAGAAACCTCTTTCCATCTGATGCGAATGTATCTACCGAAGTAATGTTTGCCAATTTTGGTGAAGAAGAGGCAAGCTTTTGTTTGCCACTGCTCAAAGAAGTGCGAGCAGAGGGGATTAATGCTGAGCTATATCCCGATTCGGCTAAAATGAAAAAGCAATTTTCATATGCAGACGCAAAACACGTTCCTTACGTAGCGATGATAGGCGCAGATGAAATGGCTAAGAATGAGCTCACCCTTAAGACCATGGAGACTGGCGAACAAAGGACAATCAAGAGTGCTGACTTGGTAAAAGAATTGAAAAGATAGGAAATGGCAAAGCTCAAAATTCAAATATCGGATAAGACCATCGGCTACGATTTAATTGATAAGCTGGTCAATGCCGATTGTCATGTGTCTCTGTCAAAAAGCACAGAAAAAAAAATCGTAGCGAGCCGCAAGTTCCTTGACAAGAAAATAAAATCGAGTAAGGCACCAATATATGGTGTTACAACGGGATTTGGCTCTTTGTATGATCAGTCAATTTCTGGACATGATCTTGAAAAACTACAGCACAACCTGGTTGTATCTCATGCGGTAGGCATGGGAGAAGAAGTTCCTTCTGAGATCGTTAAGCTAATGTTGGTGCTCAAAGCTCAGTCGCTATCCTATGGATACTCAGGCGTTGCCCTGTCAACGGTTAAAAGGCTGCTAGACTTTTACAATAAGGATATCGTGCCTGTTGTATATCAACAGGGTTCTCTAGGAGCATCTGGTGACCTTGCTCCTCTAGCGCATATGTCATTGCCTGTATTGGGTCTAGGAGAAGTTTATTACAAAGGCGTAAAACAACAAACGTCAACGTTATTTAAAAAGCTGAAACTGAAACCTCTTAAGCTTAAATCAAAGGAGGGAGTTGCCTTGTTAAATGGTACGCAGTTTATGTCGGCTTACGGAACTTTTTCTGTAAATAAAGCCAGGAAGCTCTTTGAATTGGCCGACCTTATTGCTTCAATATCTTTGGATGCCTTTGATTGTGGATTGGGCCCTTTTGATGCCTCCATACAGGCCGTTAGGCCACATGCAGGACAAATCAGCACTGCGGCTAATATTCGCAAGATTCTCAGAGGTAGTAAAATCAGTTCCAGGAAAAAAAACCATGTGCAAGATCCTTATTCATTCCGTTGTATTCCTCAGGTTCATGGTGCTTCCAAGGATGCCTTGGATCATATCGCAAACGTCTTTCAAACGGAGATAAATTCTGTTACAGATAACCCAACCATATTTATTAAGGAGGATAAAATTATTTCAGCCGGGAACTTTCATGGACAGCCCTTGGCAATCAACTTAGATTATCTCTGTATCGCAATGGCTGAAATGTGTAGTATTTCAGAGAGAAGAGTTTACAAGCTTGTATCAGGCAAAAGGGGATTACCAACATACCTGATTGCCAATCCAGGATTGAACAGCGGCTTCATGATGACGCAGTACCTGGCAGCTTCTATCGTTAGTCAAAACAAGCAATTGTGTACTCCGGCATCTGTGGATACAATTGACTCTTCTAACGGCCAGGAGGATCATGTTAGCATGGGAGCGAATGCCGCTACAAAGGCCTATCGGGTTTTGCAAAATATGGAGACCGTGTTAGCAATTGAGTTATTCAACGCGGCTCAAGCTTTGAATTTCAGGAAACCTTTAAAGTCGTCAGCTTTGATTGAGCAATTTGTAGCGAAGTACCGCAAGAGGGTTGCTGTCATAAAAAATGACAAGGTTCTTAGAAAGGAAATTCTGGCTACCGTAGATTTTCTTAGAAAAGAATATTAAGAAACAGCAGTTAGAGGTTGGGGATGCTCTTGTCTTTAGGGTATTTGACGGAGTAAATTAGCATCATCTTCTTCGTTTCAGTAGGTGCCAGGTTCAATTTCCAGCTAAGTTTTCCGGAAACCTTATCCAAATTCGCCTCCGCTGACTCAATCAACTCAATTTCTATTTCCTTGTTGGATGAAATTGGATATTGATCTTGCACCTCGATGCTAATTGCTTCGCTCTTGGTGTTGCGAACCACTATCTCATAGGCATAGGTAATTTTGCGGTTAGCGCCTATTATTTTGGTGCTCGTAAAGTCTTTCAGTTTCTCTCTTGTAACCACCACATTTTTATCCCTTCCGAAAGATAGACTCAGCGTATCAGTTGTCGCATTCGGGTTGATGTTTGATTTGCCGACGTAGGAACCATCAAAATAGATATTTGCCTTTCCAGGAAGCAAATTGTATTCTTCCCACCCAGTTATTTTAGCCACTAAAAATGCATCCTTGTCCAACTTGGGTACGACAAAGTGCATGAATGTAGCTTTTACTTTATGGCTTTGCACATGAACATCATGCGCTTTAGCGTCAGATGGAATGGTGTACGGAATACTTATTTTAAACTCGGTGCTTACCTGGTTTTTAGAAACCGTTGTATAATCCGCAGTTGTTTCGGCTTTTATTAGTTTGTCTTTGTAAATAATTACTTCTTCCATTTCAAGTCTGCTCGACATTGCCATAGGGGCAACACCCTTTTTATTTTGACTCGAAGCTCTATAGTATCCGTGCCGTCCATATTTTAGTACCCAAGTGTTTAAACTAGGCTTGCTTCCGCTTCTAGTTGGGTTGGAGGCGGACAAAGTCAGATTTACTTTGTTCCAATCTACTCCTGAGCTCTGATGAACTTTAGCTTTGTAATCCAACTGAACAGGCTCCGATATTTTGGTGGCTCTTAAATCATAAGTAGGTGTCCAGCCAGCGCCACTTACATAATATGTTAGGGTAAATTTGGCGGGAGTTCTCTCACCCGCATTAACGGCGACTATTATTTCACTGGTTGAGCGGTTGCGTTTGGCATTTAAGCTGTTTAACTGATTTACAATAATATCAAGTCTCCTCCTCAACTTTTTCTGAGTAGCTTTTGCTTCAAGCTTTTTTAGCTGGATTTCCGTTAATCTCTTTCTAAATAGATCTGCAACCTCAGAGAGATCCATTGCATCCACGCCTACATCCTTGTTACCAATAGATTTATTGGCGAGAATCATTGCCTCTTCATTATTGTAAACGCTCTGGAGTGCATTCTGAAAGTCCCTGCGCATTTGCAAGCTCTCCAAAGAATCTTCAAGGGCTAAAATGTCCTTCGGCTTTTCACTTTGATTCAAATGATTCAACCTGTGTACCACAGATAGAATCGTAAAGTTTCCCTTCCCTTTTACTTGCACGGTATTTGCATCAATGTTTGGAGAAAGGCCTTCAAAAAGCACATAGGTATCACCCGCGTTTAAAGATGTGTTACCACTCCGATTAATTTCAGCACCATTTAGGTACACCGTTACATCTTTGATCTGAGAACTAACAGCTTTCTCTGATTCTGCTGATAAGGCTGTATGGCCGATTAGAACAACGACTCCAATTGTAAATACACTTTTTATCATCTGCTCCTTAATTTAGATAGCAATCTAAGAATTTCTATGTAGAGCCATACCAGCGTTACTAGCAATCCAAAAGCGCCATACCATTCCATGTATTTTGGTGCACCTCTTTCCGCCCCCATTTCTATAAAGTCAAAATCAAGCACCAGGTTCAATGCCGCTATTACTACTACAAATGCGCTAAAACCTATTCCCATCAATCCATTTTCGTGGATGTACGGAATACCAGTGCCAAATAAACCAAGGATGAAGGACGCCATGTATATCAAAGCAATGCCCCCTGTAGCCGCAGCTACTCCCATTTTAAAATTTTCCGTTGCCTTAATTATTCCTGACTTGTACAGAAACAAAAGACTGAAGAGCGTTCCGAAAGTTAGTGCCACTGCCTGCAACACAATGCCCGGGTACATACTTTCAACCAAGGCCGACAGACCGCCAAGTAATAAGCCTTCTAGCAATGCATAAATGGGAGTTGTAATTGGAGCCCATGTTTTTTTGAAGACCGTAACAATGGCAACAATGAATCCACCAATTCCTCCTCCGATCATCCAGGGAAATACTACACTCATGTCTCCAATACCATCAACGCCCATCGAATCAAAATACAACCTCCAGGTATACATAGCTGTACCCACCAGTAGAAATAATGAAAGCGCAGTCTTGTTAACAGTACCATGGATGGTCATTTTTTCGTCACTGGCAATTACCTGATCAAAGGTTTTGCTGTTTAAAGCTGGATTAGCTGTTCGCATCATCGTCTTAAAAATTTAGGTAAGTTTTATGTTAAATAGGACTCAATTAAAATTCTGGCAATCAATTAGCTTGGCCGTATACGAATTACGAAAGTATGCGAATTTACGAAAGGTGTCATTTAGTAAATGTTAATTCCAATTCGTACTGTTCGTATACTTTCGTATTTCGTAGAAAACCATGGTAAAAGGAATTTGATCCTCTAAGCTCACAATAAAATTATAAAAAACTCTGATGCAAGAAATATGCCAATGTTATTTTGTCATACGAAGAAGCGATCACAAATTAAAACAGATATTTCTCATAAATTATTCTATTTTTGAGAAGGTAATCACTTCTAGTATTATAAACTAAAAGACACATTATGAAAGTTGAACAACGTAGGTGGACTGCTGATGGCGGTTGGGAAATAACGAGAGATAAAGAGATTGGGGATAGCGCAAACTTGGTACTAGCTTTTGGTAGCCGTGGCGTGCTAAGTGATGCTGCAAGATTTGATGAAATGAAAGGCTTTTATCCAAACGCCCATATTCTATCTGGTACAACTTCTGGTGAAATACTGGATATAGAAGTTACTGATGATACTATATCACTTACGGCAATAGAATTTGAAAAAACTACCCTCAAAACGGCGAGTTTAAATATAGCGGATCTTGAAGATAGCTTTAAGGCTGGTCAGCAACTTGCACAGGAATTGAATGCAGATGATTTGGCTCACATTTTTGTGCTGTCTGATGGTTTGAAGGTGAATGGAAGCGAGTTGGTTAAAGGATTTAATGACGTATTACCAGAATCCATTGCTGTAACTGGTGGATTGGCCGGTGATGCGGCAAATTTCGAGAAGACGTTGGTGGGCCTTGATGCTGCTGCATCAGATGGTAATGTTGTTGCGATCGGGCTTTTTGGTAGTGATCTGAAAGTTGGTCATGGTTCTAAGGGCGGTTGGGATTCATTTGGACCTGAGCGTGTGGTTACGAAAGCAACAGCAAACGTGTTATATGAACTAGATGGAGAATCTGCACTGGAGCTTTATAAAAAGTATCTGGGTGACAAGGCGGCTGAATTGCCAGGGTCGGGATTGCTCTTTCCACTTGCAATTAAAGAAACCCCCGAACAAGCTGCGGTGGTTAGAACCTTATTAGCAGTTGATGAGGAAGCGGGTAGTATGACCTTCGCAGGAGATATTCCTGAAGGATCATCTGCTCAGTTAATGAAGGCGAATTTTGATAAACTAATTGACGCTTCGTATGATGCGGCGGAAATAACCCTGGAGGCACTAGGAAACGATGCAGACCTTGCCATATTGGTTAGCTGCGTAGGAAGAAAATTGATTCTCGATCAGCGAATTGAGGAAGAGGTAGAGGAAGTGAGAAGTGTTTTGGGTGATGATACGCCAATCTCAGGATTTTATTCTTATGGTGAGATTTCTCCACTTACCCCTTCGGTAAATTGTGAGCTTCACAACCAAACGATGACAATTACTACATTCTCTGAGAATTAATGACCTACAACAATCTGCTCGAGCGTCAGATCAGGCGCAACTTGAAAGGTGTAGAAGAAATTCCAGACGAATACGGACCCTTGCTACAGGCGATTAGCGACGCTTTTGACCACAATCAGTCGGATAGAGCGATGATCGAAAGGTCATTGGATGTAAGCTCAGAGGAACTCAACGTGGCAAACGCAAAAGTTAAAAAGTCTTTGCTTGAAATTGAGCAAAAGAACAAGGATATTACCGACAGCATAAACTATGCGCAAAAGATCCAGGAGGCGATCATGCCTTCCAGGGTGTACATAGATTCTCTTTTTGAGGAGTGTTTCGTGTTGTTCAAGCCCAAAGATATAGTTAGCGGTGACTTCTACTGGTTTGCGGAAAAAAACGGAAAGCGCATAGCTGTCGCGGCAGATTGTACCGGACATGGAGTTCCGGGAGCCTTTATGTCGATGATCGGAAATTCATTGCTGAACGAGATGGTTATGGAAAGAGAGATAACGGACCCCGGGCAAATTCTGCAAGGTGTAAAAGACGGAATTATACATGCCTTGAGTCAAACAGGGGGTAGGGGGCAGCAAAAGGACGGTATGGACATGGCGCTCTGCGCATATGACGAGGGAAACAAAACGGTAGAATTTGCGGGTGCTTATAATTCGCTTTACCTGATAAGGGGAGGCGAATTGTTGGAGACCAAAGCCGATAGGATGCCCATTGGTATATATGAGGATGATGGAGGCAAGACATTTACCACCCACACGATTAAGCTTCAAAAGGACGACATGCTCTACATTTTTACGGATGGCTTTGTCGATCAATTTGGTGGGCCCAAGGGCAAGAAGTTTATGGGTAAGCGTTACAGACAGGCTTTGGCAGATATTGTGAAGCTACCAATGGACGAGCAGCGAGATTTCCTTGACAAGACTGTTGAAGGTTGGAAAGCCGATCCCGGGCAGCCTGGTGGGATTTCTGAGCAGATGGATGATATACTCATTATCGGCATTAGAGTTTAATTAATTGAAGAATGAATTTTAGAGCTTACTTAGTAATATTACTTCTTGCGTTATCATCTTGTATTTCTTTTACAAGTTATGCCCAAAATCATGATCATGAAGAAGGAGAGATCCACGGTGCGGAGGATAAGAGGCATAACCACGAGCATCATAAAAATGAACTGAGCATTGCTGTTGGTGCAGTACCCCTGGTAGAGGAGGATGAAACTGCACTGGGTCTCCATCTTCATTATATCCGGGGGGTTGGTGAGAGTAACAGGTAGGGCCTTGGCATTGGGCTGGAAACTATAATTGATGAGCACAAGCACTATACCATATCATTCGTAATTCACTTTAGAGTTTATAAAGGGCTTGTAATTTCCAGTGCTCCGGGACTTTTAATACTAAAGAAAGGTCAGAATTTCGTTTACCAATTTGCGCAGTATTTAGGGATGGCTCACGAGATTGAGCTCGGAGAATTCCACCTGGGCCCGGTGATCGAATTGGGAATTGAAGATGAGGGTATTCACTACATGGGTGGAATTCATGTGGGAATTAACTTTTGATGGCAGTTAGCCTAGCAGATGGACGAAGATTGAAATATGCGAGGTAAGCTGATATCAGATGACTTATAATTGAAATAGAAACTCCCTTACATACTTAGATAAGAGAGATACACGCTGAAATGCTTTATTTCAATTCTTTTTGTAAGAAAGTTACGGTAGCCCTCAGCTTGCAACTTTGACATTAACCGCATTCAATCCTTTCTCTCCGTCTTCAACATCAAATGTTACTTTGTCGCCTTCGCGGATTTCTTCTGTTAATACATTCTGATGTACAAATACGTCTTTTTCGTCATTATCCTGTTGAATAAATCCAAAGCCTTTTTGGTTGTTAAACCATTTTACTGTTCCAGATGCCATAATTTAAAGTGTTTAGAGTTAAGGGTTGCAAATGTAGGAAAGTATTGGTGAGTAATACATTATTAGTTTCTGTCTTGTCGCTTGAGTTTAGTACACTCTTTACATGTGTAGATCACTGAATTTTTCCTGTCTTTTAAGGGAGACATATACCTACAGCATTGAGGGCTTTTTCAGCCACTCGAAAAGTGGGTTACATGGAACGTACTATCATTGTAGTCCTAAGCACCTCCAACGATACTGTGATAAGTTTACGTTCAGGTACAATACGCGTAAGATCATAGGGGAGGAAAGGTTTGACCTAGCATTGAGCCAAGCGGATGGTAGGAGGTTGAAATACGCAAGGTAGGGGTGGATAATGGGGGTTGTTAGATGGGCTTTATTCAACAATGGTATAAGTCCAATGTTCCTTTTGGTATGAAGTTTCGCGTAGTAATCCTATTCCGATTCCTACAAGACCAAGTCCGGTAACTATCCCTGAAACAACGATCATAACTATTCCCCCTCCCCCCAATCTTTCATATCCCCTAGCATTGCCATAATCGTCAATAGATGCAACGAGCAGAGCTGCCCCAACTACTGCAACAACGGAGCCAGTAATAAATATCCTCCGTATTTTGTGGACATATATGACTTCAATATCTTTTATCAAAACCTCACCCTGTTTGAATAACAAAGTGCTATCGTTTATAATTGTATAGT
>NVRZ01000066.1 GCA_002401055.1 Bacteroidota bacterium | reverse complement strand
ATATATCTCTAAATGGAAGATAAAAAGACTGTTTCATTCCTGGGGTTCCATCTTGATCCAACCTCACCATCATATGAATTTAAGGCTTAGGGAGAAGTTGTAGACATCCAAGACTATGAGCACTAAGAAACTTACTGGACAATGATTAAAGACTCTGAAGGGCAAATTTATATATTTGAAAGTAATAAAACCAAATTTCAATTGGTAGCAAAGTACTAGTCAAGCTAATCTTCATCTGAAATGAGAAAGAGAAAGATGAATATAACTCATGGTTGGTTTCATTTTGTGTCAGTTGATTTCTTGATCATTGATGATGTGCAATTCTTCTCTGGTAAGGAAAAAACACAGGATGTTTTCTTTCACATATTCAATCACCTGCACCAAACAGGTAAGCAGCTCATACTAACCGCTGATAAACCGCCTATTGAAATGCAAGGAATGGAACAACGATTGTTGTCGAGGTTCAAGTGGGGACTATCCGCTGACCTACAAGTTCCAGATTTGGAAACCAGAATTGCTATTCTCGATACCAAAATAAAGATGGACGGAATAGATATGCCAAAAGACGTGGCTGAATATCTGGCTTACAGCATTACTTCTAACATCCGTGAGTTGCAAGGTGCACTTATCACGTTATTGGCACAATCTTCTTTCAACAAGAAACCGATCAACCTAGAGTTGGCCAAGTCGATGATAGATAAGTTTGTAAAAAACACTGCAAGAGAAGTCTCTATAGATTACATCCAAAAGGTGGTTTGTGACTATTTCGATTTACCAATTGAATTGTTAAAGTCTAAGACCAGGAAAAGAGACGTGGTACAAGCACGACAACTTGCAATGTATTTCTCGAAGAGCATGACCAAGTCATCGTTGGCTAAGATTGGTATGCACTGCGGAGGAAAAGATCATGCAACCGTGCTTCACGCATGCAGGACCGTGAACAACCTTATTGATACAGATAAGCAGTTCAAGACTTATGTTACAGACCTTCAGAAGAAGATCAGCATAGAGTAGTATTTCCTTTGTAGCAGATTGGCATTGTTACGCGGATTGCCAATCCGCGGGACTAATTCTCGAGAAACAATGCGATTTCCATGAAAATTTTGATGGTATGCTTAGGTAACATCTGCCGATCTCCACTGGCAGAGGGTTTACTACAACACAAAGTCGATAAACTCGGGCTGGACGTAAAAGTAGATTCCGCCGGAACAGCCAGCTATCATACCGGAGAGCACCCAGATTCGAGGATGATAAAGACAACAGCAAATCACGGCATAGATATTAGTAGCCAGATGGCTCAGCAATTCGATTCAGAACACTTCAATGAGTTTGACAGGATTTATGCAATGGACAAATCCAACATGCAGGATATTTTAGACCTGGCAAATTCAGATAATGATCGGAATAAAGTTGAATTACTGCTAAACGCATCACACCCAGGACAGGATAGGTCCGTTCCTGATCCCTGGTATGGTGGCGAACAGGGGTTTGAAGATGTGTATCACTTAGTTGATGCCGCATGTGAAAAAATATCGAACTCCCTAAATGATGAGTAAAAAAGGTATTCTATATCTAATTCCAGCTCTTATAGGCGATTCTCCAACTGACTTCGCCCTTCCTGCATCCACCCAAGCTGTGGTGAATGACATTAGGTTTTATGCTGTAGAAAACCTCCGTTCAGCACGAAGATTTTTGAGTAAACTCAAAATCTCAACGCCTATAAATGAACTGGAGTTTGCTGAACTGAATAAAAGAACTCCTTCTAATGAAGTTGAAACGATATTAGCTCAATTACTGAATGGATCAAATGTTGGTGTTATTTCTGAGGCAGGCTGTCCTGGAGTCGCCGACCCTGGAGCAAGTATTGTGAGCCTTGCGCATGATAAAGGAATTAGGGTAGTTCCGATGGTTGGCCCATCCTCAATTTTATTGGCATTAATGGCATCAGGGATGAATGGCCAAAATTTTGTGTTTCACGGCTACCTGCCCAAAGAAAAGCACAAGAGGATAAAAAGTATTGTTGAAGTTGAAAAAATGGCCTATGATCTGAATCAAACCCAGATATTTATGGAAGCGCCTTATCGCAACATGCCATTGGTGGAGGATGTGATCAAGCACTGTAATGAGGAAACACGACTTTGTGTTGCTACGTCTATTACAAGTTCGGATGAAAGAATCGTTACACGGACCATTGCACAGTGGCGAAAGAATATTCCGAACATCAATAAGAAGCCGACTATTTTTCTTCTGAGCTCTTAGGTGGTGAAGTGTATCAACAAGCGGATGTAGTTATAAATCCAGATATTATTAAACCGAAGATTCTTCGCTGCGCTCAGAATTGCAGTGGTGATAATGTTGTTTTCACAAACTACTCCCCTATCAATTTACTTGTTTCAAAATCATAGAGCGTCTTTTGCCTGAGCTGATAGTAACTGGCCCAAAAATCGTAAAGCGCCTGAATATATTTTAGGCGGGCAATATCCTTTTCCTCCTGTGCGTTTTTTAAGTCAAGCTGCACCACCTTTCCTATTAGGTAACGCTTCATGGTGATATCAAAGCTCTTCTTGGCAATTTCATCTGCTTTTTCAGCGATTTCCATATTTTGCCTGTATATATTAAATCTTCTCACCAACAACAATATCTCCTGTGTAAAACCTTGCTGTTCCTGTAACACATATACATCAATTAGCTCTTTGTTGGCCATTGCCGTTCTTATCCTGGCCTTTGATCGTCCCCAGTCAATTATCGGAACATCAAACCTCAATAAGAACAATTGTCTGTCACTAGGATTGGTATACAATTGATCCACAACCATTGTGCTCTTTGTTAAACCATAAGAGGCAGATATATTTGCATTGAGCCTACTCTCCCCTTTTGCTCGTCCAACCATTTGAAGTCCCTCAAGCTTCCGAACTTCAAAATTTAAGCTCACCGATGTGTTTTCCTTTGCCTGAATCAAAGCATCCTGTTCATTCACGGTAAATTCAGGTATTTCATTTGGGATTTCCAACGTGAGCAAGTCGGTTCCCGTCATACCCATGAACATTGCTAATTGCAAGTTGCTCAGATCAATATCCAGTTCCGCAAGGGTTAAGTCCCGCCTAGCGTTCATGAGGCTGAGTTCCATTTGCAACAGTACATTTTCGGCAAGCTTGCCCAAATTAAACCTTCCATTTGCTATTTGAAGCAAGGTGTCGCTGTTGGCAACATTTAATATCGCCGTATTCTTTCTTTCCTGGGCCAAGAGCAGTTTGAAAAATAAATCTGTAGCCTCTACCATAACGGCCTCCTTGTTTTCAACTAGCTGGCGCTTGGCAGCTTCAAACTTCATGGGCTCGATTTTTCTATCCCATCTATATGGATTATAAGAAAATAGAGGCTGCCTAAGTGTTATCACCGCTGGACTGGCCAGGTAGTTAACAGTCGTGCTATCGGCAAATTGATCTATTCTCCCTAGCTGGGAGCTGATGCCGATCTCACCGCCGGTAGGACCAATTTTCTGTGTGATACCCAAATCAAGTGATGAATTAGCATAGCTTCTGGGCTTAAATACTTCACTTCCATCATTTTGAGTGACTGAAGTTATGGAGCGATTAAACTCGGGAAGGTCACCCGAAAGCTGTAGCTGAGGGCGATAATCAGATTTGTACAGCTGATATTGCCAATACTGGTTTTCAAACCGAGTAGTGGCTTCCAACATCTTTGGAGATTTCTCCAAGCTAATTTTTACAACTTCTTTTAAGCTATAAGTTAAACTTGAATCCTGAGCATAGCCAAAACCATAGCCCAAAAGAATCAAGCTGATTATGAGCAAGAAGGCTCTCAAATTTCTTTTATATGTCAAATCAATTTTCATCCTTGTGCTATTCATGCCTTAGTGATACAACAGGATCTTGCTCTGCCGCGCGTCGTGCCGGGGCAATTCCAAACACCAATCCTACGGCTGCAGCTACCGTAAAAGATACTACCACTGATTCCCAAGACACAATGGTTTCAATCTCAGAAAAGTTAGAAATTAATGCCGAAAAGAATATCCCCAGTACAATCCCTATCAACCCACCGGAAATACTGATCAAAACAGCTTCCATCACAAATTGAAGTACCACATCCTCTTTTCTGGCCCCAATTGATAACCTAATCCCAATTTCCTTGATTCTTTCTAGTACAGAGGCCAACATTATGTTCATTATCCCAATACCACCAATGAGTAAAGAGATACTGGCAATTGCTCCTAAAACAATGTTGAAAATATCCTTTGTGCGCTGCTGTTGCTTCAATAGCTCTTCAGGAATGCTAATTTCAAAATCTATAACGTTTAAATGACGTCTCTCAATCATGCGACGGATAATATCTGCAGTAGCTGTCATGTCTTCGGTTCTAGATACGGTAACCACCAATCGATCGATCTGATGATAGTTCTTTCGGGGTTGAGGGCCTTCGTCATCATCATTGTTATTCATTGCAGCTTCTATCTTCTGCTTTGTTACCAGCGATCTATTCTTATATCGAATCAGAACGGTTTTAATTGGAGCGAACACATCCATATTAAAATCCCTAATTCCCAAATTACTGATGGCTTTATCGCTTATTTGTTTTTCCTCAAGGATGCCTATTACCATCAACCATATGGGGCCCGCCTTGATATATTTACCTATTGGGTCCTCCTGGCTAAAGAACTTGGTTTTTACTCCATGCCCAATAATACAAACTTGGTCTCCCCAATACGAATGTTGATCATTGAACATTTTACCGCTGCTCAATTTGAAATTTGATAATTTAAAGAAACCTGCTTCCACTCCTACCAACTTTCCCGATCTTCTGTATCCGCTCCTCACAAAGCTGGTCTCAATAATAATTTCAGGGCTGACACTCTCAACTGCCTTAATAATCTCTTTTATACTCTCAGCATCCTGTAACGTGAGCCCTGGCGAGTATTTATTAAAGTTTTGCTCAGCAAGATCCATGACTTCACCTTCTGTTTGGTCAATAAGCGGAGTAATAACAATGTTATTAACACCAACGAGCTTTATCTGATCCAATAATTCCTTTTTAGCACCATTTCCTATAGCAAGCATAGCTATTACGGCGGCGACCCCAAAAATTATTCCCAGTGCTGTTAATAGTGAACGAAGCTTATTTAACTGTATCGCCTCGAAAGCGATTTCGAAATTTAATATGTAATTCTTGCGATTCAGAATATAAAGTCTTAATCAGATTCTGAAACCTCTGCCATTCTTACAATTTTGAGGTCTTCAGCATCAGGAGGTATTGAGAGTAACACCTCATCATCTTCCGCTAAACCATCTATGATGGCTGCGTGATTGTCATTCCTGTCACCCACTTCAATTTCTTGCTTTACCAAGCCCCAGCCTACCTGTTTGAATACATAAACTATCGTATCGTCCTGGCTATGAATACACTCCAGAGGCACGGTTAGAGCGCTGTCAATTGTACTTGCAATGATATTGTTACCCGTTGTCATTCCTGGCCTCAACGTCGTATCCGCTTCGTTTATCTGAATTTTAACCTCAAATACTTTCGAATCTGTATTTGGCAGCTGCTCCCCAACATTCGCAACTTCTATAACCGTACCAGTTAAATTTTTATCAGGAAAGGCATCAAGAGATATTTTTACGATCTGCTTAACACTAATTTTTCTGATATCTACTTCGTTCACATAGGTTTTTGAAATCATAACAGTTAAGTCAGGTAATGTAGCAACGGTTGGATCCCAAGCTCCAATTTCTGAACCGGTTGTTTTCTTTTTCCCATTCCACTCACGCTCATATATGACCATACCGTCCTCTGGCGCGGTAATGGCAAAACCGTCGAGTACTTCACTCAGCAATTCGTATTTGTTTCTTGCTCTTGAAAGTGCCGCTGCTTCCTCGCTCATTTTAGCAGCAGCTCTTTTGACCTTTATCTTATAATTTTCAATTAATTCATTCAATGCCCTTTCAGATTTCTCCAAATCAATTTGAGCCTTGGCTATGGTTGCCGGAGGCTCGTACTTAGATTGCTGTAAGGTGATGGTCTTCTCCTTGAAATCATATTTTAAATTGATCATCTCCTCCCGTGCTTGGCGCAACTCAAGGGTTGTATCTATTCGAACCTGAACAAACTTAGATTCCGCTTCCGCCTGGCGACTATAGGCTTCATTGATCTTACCCGATATCTCAGATTTGTCTAAAGAGGCAATATGATCTCCTTTCTTGACCTTAGTCCCTTCAGGTACTAGGTCGGCTATACGAACACGCCATATATTGGCCGCCCTCAAACCTGCAGGCCCTTTGATGTCCACAGAATTCTTTGCTTCCAGCTCACCCGTTGTAAAAACAGTTACTTCAAACATTCCACGCTCAACCACCACTGACATATCGGAACCAGAATCATCATCAGAGCCACTAAACGCCCATATCAATGTAATCAGAGCCAGAACTCCCCCTGTGATCAGAAGATTTTTCTTTTTTAACATGGTAATGTGTGCTTATCCACGATTTTAACGCAAATAGAAGATAAATGTTCTACTATTTAACAATCATTAACGTATCGGAGGTGCGGGATATTTACCAATCCCGGTTTAGAGATGCAAAGAAAGTAACCTCTAAACACTAATTTGAAAGAAAGGTACTTCTAATTCTCCAGATAGCGATTCTAGGACTTATCCTAATATTAAAGGAGGCCTGTGGCAATGAAATTTAAGTGGAGATTATAATTTAGGGTTTTACCAATTCGAGGCCTTCCTTCTTCCAGGCATTTATTCCGCCATCCAAATTATAGACCTCTTTAAATCCCCAATCCTTCATATTACCAGCCGCATTTCCGCTTCTCCCACCAGAACGACAATAAACATATATGGGCTGGTCAGTGGATAGTTTTTTGATTTCTGTTTCAAATTCATCTGAGAAGAAATCAATATTCTTTGCGCCTTTAATGTAGCCTTCATTTACTTCATCCGCAGTACGTACGTCCAATATCAATCCTTTACCTTCGGCCACGAAGGCTTTAAAAGCCGCAACATTAACGTCTTTATTTATCACGTCAGCAACGCCTGATTTTTCCGATTCATCTTGTGAACACGCTACAATTGGCAGTAGAAAAACAAGTGCCAGAATGCGGGTGTTCATGGCTATTGATTTCGTAAAATTTCTCATCATTATTATGGTTGTTTAGTTGTTGTCGTTTTAATATCAATCAATTCTACGTCAAAAGTCAGTATTGCATTAGCAGGTATAAGCCCCGGGTAGCCACGCTCTCCATATGCTAAGTCAGGTGGAATAATTAACCTTGCCTTTCCTCCTTTTTTCAGAAGTGCTACGCCCTCATCCCAACCTTTTATTACTCTGCCCTTACCCAAGGGAAAAGGCAAAGGTTGTCCTCTTTCAACTGATGAGTCAAATATTTTTCCATCCTCCAAGTATCCAGTGTAATGAACAAAAACTTGCTGACCAATCGTAGGAAATACGCCATCACCTTCTTTAACCATTATATATTTCAAACCTGATTCCGTAAGTTTTGTCTCTTTACCTTCGATATCAAATGGCTTGGCAACAACTCGTTCAACCACATTCAGTAACTCCACCTCGAAAATCAATGTGGAGTTGGCCGGTATTTTGCCCGTTACTCTCTCTCCATAAGCTAACTCTGGTGGAATGGTCAAAATAGCCTTGTCCCCAACATGAAGTAGAGCAAACCCTTCATCCCAACCTTTGATAACCCTACCCTTTCCCAAAGGAAATTCAAATGGTTTTCCTCTGTCAACAGAACTGTCGAACTTTGTACCATCAAGAAGAGTGCCTGTGTAATGCGCTACAATCTTGTCTCCTACCTTCGGCGCAATTCCAGTTCCGCGTTGCAAAAATTCGCACTTAAGCCCTGATTCAGTGATAATAATATCTTTCGATTTATTCTTTTTCTTTCGCTTGTCTTTCTTGTCCTGCGAATAAGAAGGTAGAAATGCCAGAAGGGCCATGGACAAACTCAGAAATAAAGTAACTTTTCTCATGATTTTATTTTACATCTATTAATTCCAAATTGTAAATCAGCACTGCATGAGATGGTATTTTATCTCCATCCCCCATCAGTCCAAAAGCAAGGTGCGAAGGTATGATAATCCTCGCTTTATCGCCTACTCTCAAAAGTCGTAAAGCTTCGTCCAATCCGTTTTCAGCCTGACCTTTTCCTAGTTTTATCCCCTTGGTCCCGCTGCTATCCGAGGAATAGCACAAGGTTCCGTCCATGAGTAAAAGTTCATAATTAATAATTGCAGTACTGCCCTCTACAGGTGTTTCACCATCGCCATTCTGATATATCGAGTACCGCAACCCTGTTCCGGTTGTGGTTATATCCCACTTCTTTCGTTTAATAAAAGCAGAGATGCGAAGATCTTCCTTTTTGATTCTAAGTTTGTTGGCATCAATCAGCGGCTCTCTAAGCGCGGCTTCGGTAATCCGCTCAACTGCATTTCGCTCTTGTTGACTCTCACATGAAATGATTAGTAAGACCAACAGACTCAGTAAGTATCTCATAAAATATCTATGAAAGGAGCTTATCCTTATAACTTGGGAACAGACTAACGACTTTTTCAATCGCTTCCTGTAGAGTGCCATTAAATTCTCCTCCAGCGGCAGCTTCGTGTCCTCCTCCATTAAAATTATCTCTCGCAAACTCATTGGCCGAAAAATTACCTGTTGATCTAAAGGAAAGCTTAACAAATCCGTTCCGCTCCATAATAAACGTTGCAAAATTTATGCCTCTTATATTGGTGATGTAGTTTACCAGTCCTTCTGTATCCCCAGGCTGAAAGTTATACTTCTTCAAATCTTCTTTGGAAAGACTTATATACCCTGCTCCATACTCGGGAAACAGTGCAAGCTTCTCAACAAGGCTATATCCTAACAACTGAACTCTATTCAATGAATTATCCTGATATATATACCCTTGAATTTTCAGATTGTCAGCGCCTTTATTTATCATTTCGCCTGCCACTTGATGTGCTCTTTGACTCGTTGACCCATAGCTAAAAGATCCAGTATCCGTAAGTATTCCGGTATAAATACTTTCTGCAACCGCGACATTAATTTTATCTGTATCCCCGAGCTTCTCAATAAACTCGTAGATCAACTCTGCAGTAGAACTCGCCTCGGTTACAGACATCATGTATTTAACAGGTAAATCAGGATTTGGATGGTGATCAATTAAAATCTTCACAGCATTGGCCGCAAGGAGTGCTTCTTCTTCTTCCCCCACTCTGCTTGACGTATTGAAATCATTGCAAAATATCACCGTAGCATCATTTAGAAGCTGCTCAGCCTTTTCCTTATTCATACTATAAACAACCACTTTATCATCGCCAGGCATCCAACTTAAAAAATGTGGATATCTGGTAGGCACAACCACAGTTACATCGTGTTCCCCTTGAATAAGAAAATTGTATAAGCCCAAGGATGAGCCCATCGCATCTCCATCGGGGAAACTGTGCGTGGTAATCACTATTTTTTGAGGAGTGCTAAGCAGCTCTTTAATCTCTATAATATCGGCTTCAGTCATTGTTAATGATCAGATTATTAGATGCAAATTTAGCAAGTTATTGATTACTTTCGTTGCCTGAATAAGCGATAAAACAACGACATGGCAGGCGATAAGACTTTTACAATGATCAAACCAGACGCGGTGGTGAACCATCATTCTGGTGCAATAATTGACTTGATACTTAGAGAGGGTTTTAAGATAAAGGCGCTCAAACTCACTCAGTTATCTGTTGAGAAAGCCAAAGAGTTTTATGCAGTTCACAACGACAAGCCTTTTTTTGATTCACTTATAGCGTACATGAGTTCCGGCCCTATTATATCGATGATCCTTGAAAAGGAGGACTGTGTACAGGTATTTAGAGATTTTATTGGTACCACTAATCCTGCAGATGCGGCTGAGGGAACAATTCGTAATCTATACGGAACTTCAATAGAAAACAACGCTGTGCATGGATCGGACAGCGATGAGAATGCCACTATAGAGTCTGATTTTCACTTCTCTTCCGACGAACGATATTAATTATCGTATCACGATTTCAGTTACTACTTCTGATTCAAACTCCTTATTAATAGAATCAATAACCTTTTCCTTTGCATAGGTCAACTCTTGCTTTAATGCTGGGGAATCAAAACGCAGATGGAGTTTTTTGTCTTTGATGTAAATTTTAGTGGTATGGTCCGCAATGGTCTTTCCCATTAACTTTTCCCAGCTATTGCGTAGCTGAACCTCCATTAACTTCTCCTCCAGATTGTGTGTTTGAAGAAACTCCTTGATTGAATCTTTAATTGAGTGCTGCATGGTCTTGTTGTATCAAATTCAAAATAACGGATTATTCCATTATTACGCCATCCTTTATGATAAATAGCTTGTGCTCTACATTTATTTCGTCAAGTACGGTTGTTATTCTCTCCTGATGAGTATGCGTAATAAATATCTGACCGTGGCTCTCGTCGCTGACCTTTTTCATGAGTTTCTCTACCCTCTTTGAATCCAGCTTATCAAAAATATCATCGAGAAGCAGGATGGGTGTGAACTTTTTATGAGCCTTAATAAAATTAAATTGAGCCAGTTTTAATCCAATTACAAATGACTTCTGTTGACCCTGGGAACCAAACTTTTTAACTGGATGCCCCTTTATCTTGAATACCAAGTCATCTTTATGAGTCCCGACAGAGGAGTATCGAAGTCTTGCATCTCTTTGTTGAGCCTCCCCAAGTAACACTTCAAAGTCAGCATCGTTTAATTGGGAGTCATATTGTAATTCAACCTTTTCTAGCCCTCCAGAAATGAAGTCATAACTTTTTTGAAACTCAGGTGTAAACTCTGCAATAAACTCCTTCCTTTTTTTATGGATATCTACTCCAAGCTCAATTAGCTGCTTATCCCACATCCTCAAGGCCTCATCATCGAAACTACCTCTCTCTGCAAACATTTTAAGGGTTGCATTCCTCTGGTGCAGAACTTTGTTATATCCGATCAAACTCGTTAAATAGACTTTATCCAGCTGGGAGATGATACTATCCATAAACCTGCGTCTTATTTCACTACCATCGACAATTAGGTTACTATCTTCAGGAGATATAATGACAACCGGAAATAGACCAATATGATCCGCCAATTTTTTGTACTCCTTTTTGTTTCTCTTGAACTGCTTTTTCTGGCCTTTTTTCACGCCACAATAAACTTTTTCCTTTTTATTCTTCAACTGAAAAGTTCCCTGAATAACAAAAAGCTCGGTGTCAAACATCATATTTTGACTGTCAATTGGGTTTAAAAAGCTCTTGCTAAAGGAGAGGTAGTAGATTGCGTCAAGAATGTTGGTCTTTCCAACCCCATTATCTACTACAAAACAATTGATACCGTTGATGAATGCTATATCAGCCTCGGCGTAGTTTTTAAAATTAATCAGGGAAAGTTTCTCTAGATGCATATGATGTGAAAAAATACCCGGAAGGAATTAGAATATTAAAGATTAATGAAAAGTAATAATAATCAGGGTTAAAGAAAAAAACTTATTTTTGCACTCCAATTTCAACAGGATAAGAACACCTCATAAAAATGGCGAAAGATAAAGACGAAACCATCGTAGATGTTGTAGAAGTTTACAGCAAGACGGAGCGTTACATTGAAGAGAACCAAAAAAGTCTTTCAATAATTATTATTGCAATTGTTTGCATAGTCGGAGGGTTTTTTGCCTACAAGAAACTCTATGTAGGTCCACTTGAAATTGAGGCTCAGTCGCAAATGTTCGTTGCTGAAAAATATTTCCGAACAGATTCGCTAAACAAGGCGATTAACGGTGATGGAAATTATCTTGGGTTTCTAGATATAATTGATGAATACAGTGTTACGCCATCAGGAAACCTGGCCAACTATTATTTGGGAATATGTTATTTAAGACTGGGCGATTATCAAGGTGCAATTGAATATTTAAGCGCCTATGATTCGGACGATGAAATGGTGAGCTCAATAGCAACGGGGGCCATAGGGGATGCGTATATGGAGCTAGGCGAGACAGAAAATGCTCTTGATTACTATTTGCAAGCTGCTAATAAAAAGAGAAATGACTTTACTTCACCTATATATCTTATGAAGGCCGCAATGGCTTATGAAGAGCTGCAAAAATTTGAAAAGGCAGTTGGCATTTATAAAGATATCAAGGATAATTTTTCAGATACCAAGGAAGGCCTAGAGGTAGAAAAGTATCTATCGCGAGCTAAAGCATTGGCTTCAAATTGATCCTGACCCGTTTTGTCCACCCAAATAGATAGCAACAATCAAGTTACGGAAGTTCCCTCTGCGTCAGGAATGCGAATCGGCATAGTGGTTGCAGAATGGAACCAGGAAATCACCGAAGCTCTTTACCGTGGCGCTTATGACAGCTTAGTAAAAAATGGAGCTATGGAATCCGACATTATTAAGGAGTATGTTCCAGGTAGCTTTGAACTTCCACTAGGTGCCCAACTTCTTATAGAAAATCATAAACCAGATGCAATCATTTGTCTC
>NVRZ01000065.1 GCA_002401055.1 Bacteroidota bacterium | reverse complement strand
AGTACGATCCAGGCCGATGGATGTTTCTACAACATATGGAATATAACTCTTGTCTTCCTCCGGATCAAAATACTGCAGCTTCTTTCCTGAAAACTCTTCGTGCTTTTTTAGATCAAAATCTGTTCTGGAATGAATACCCTCCAGCTCTTTAAAACCCATGGGGAAATCGAACTCTATATCCGTGGCTGCATCCGCATAGTGTGCCTGCTTGACATGATCATGAAATTTATAGCTCTCTTCACCAAAGCCCATATTCAAATGCCATTGCAACCTTCTCTGCTTCCACTTTTCGTACCACTCCATCTGTGTTCCTGGCTTCACAAAAAACTGCATCTCCATTTGCTCAAACTCCCTCATTCTAAATATAAACTGCCTTGCCACAATTTCATTTCTGAACGCTTTTCCAATTTGCGCGATCCCAAAAGGAATCTTCATTCTACCAGATTTTTGAACCGTTAAATAGTTGACGAAGATCCCCTGAGCAGTTTCTGGCCTCAAATAAATTGTGTTAGATTCATCTGTTACAGACCCCAGTTTCGTATCGAACATGAGATTAAACTGTCGCACATCGGTCCAGTTTTTAGAACCGCTCACCGGACAAGCAATCTCAAGATCATCGATCATCTTTTTCAAGCCTACAAGGTCGCTCTCCTCTAGAACCTTCTTGTACCGATCGTTAAGCATTTGCACTTTTTCGGCATTTCTGAGCACATTGGGGTTGGTTTTCCGAAATTCTTCTTCATCAAAGCTATCCTCAAATTTCTTCCTTCCTTTAGCAACCTCCTTTTCAATCTTGGCCTCTACTTTTGCTATGTAATCCTCGATTAGAACATCAGCCCTATACCGCTTTTTAGAATCCTTGTTGTCAATGAGTGGGTCGCTAAACGCATCTACATGTCCTGAAGCTTTCCATGTAGTTGGGTGCATAAAGATTGCGGCGTCCAACCCTACAATATTCTCATGCATTTGCACCATGGATGCCCACCAATACTTTTTGATATTGTTTTTTAACTCAACTCCATTCTGTCCGTAATCATATACGGCACTTAGCCCATCGTATATCTCGCTTGAAGGAAATACAAAGCCGTACTCTTTAGAATGGGCGATTATTTTCTTTAATAAATCGCTTTTATCTGCCATCGTTCAAATCGTAATTAGAATTTTTGTAAAACTAACTATAATGTGATAATTGAAACTGTTCTTAAATTCTGGAGCGCTTTGGTCCGAAAAATATTGAGCCCGAAGACTGAAATAAAATCATTACTTCCAAACAAAAAATTATAACATTAATAGAGTCCTCTAACTGCGTGAAGTATTGGCTTTTATGTCCGAAACGGACCGCTTTGTTAATAACTTGTTTTGATTGTTAATGAAATTAGATTGACAAGTTTTCGTTTTTTTTCAACTTTTGTTCACCGCTAAGGTCCAAATAAAATCCATTCTTGGAACACTTGATATTGAAGGGTTTAAAGCCCCTTAGTGGCGATTTTTTCGCCAGAATTTAAGATCGATGGTCAACAAAAACAACAAATAGCATTATGGAGGCACAAACAATAGAAGGGAAAGAAGCCACGGGAAACGCGCTTACTCCACAACAAGCATCCACCCAAATAGAACCTATTTTAAAGGAAAACAAAAATCGTTTTGTGCTGTTCCCTATTGAGCACGACGACATTTGGGCATTTTACAAAAAGTCTGAAGCAAGTTTTTGGACAGCGGAAGAAATCGACCTTTCGAACGATATGATGGACTGGGATAACAAACTTAATGACGACGAAAGATTTTTTGTAAAAAACGTGTTGGCATTCTTTGCTGCTTCTGACGGCATTGTAAATGAGAATCTGGCCACCAACTTCTTGAATGAGGTTCAATATACTGAGGCCAAGTTTTTCTATGGATTTCAGGTAATGATGGAAAACATTCATTCAGAAACGTACTCGTTACTTATAGACACTTACATTAAAAATCCCGAGGAGAAGCATGAGCTCTTCAATGCAATAGACACCCTCGAATGTGTTAAGAAGAAGGCTGACTGGGCATTGAACTGGGTAGACAGCGAAAACTTTGCCGAACGTATAGTTGCGTTTGCAGCGGTTGAAGGAATCTTTTTCTCCGGTAGCTTCTGCTCAATCTTTTGGCTTAAGAAGAGAGGCTTGATGCCTGGGCTCACGTTTTCAAACGAATTAATTTCAAGAGATGAGGGTATGCACTGTGATTTTGCTTGCCTGCTGTACAACAATCACATTGTAAACAAACTTCCCAAAGAAAAGCTAGAAAAGATCATTACAGATGCTGTTGCCATTGAAACAGAATTTGTAACTGACTCACTTCCCGTTAAACTTATCGGAATGAACGCTGACCTGATGACACAGTATATTCAATTCGTTGCTGACAGGCTACTTCTTGAGCTTGGCAACGAAAAAGTTTACAACGTTAGCAACCCATTTGATTTTATGGAATTGATTTCTCTTCAAGGTAAAACGAACTTCTTTGAAAAAAGAGTTGCCGAGTATCAAAAATCCGGAGTAATGGGATCAAAAGAAGACAATACTTTTTCACTTGATGAAGAATTTTAAAAAAGACAAGACACCCAAATATTTTTAACCCTCAACGCGACACAAGTATGTATGTATTAAAAAGAGACGGCAGAAAAGAATCAGTAAAATTTGATAAAGTAACTGCTCGAATAAAAAAGTTATCCTATGGATTAGACCCCCGGGTGGATCCTGTTGAGGTTGCAATGAAGGTGATAGAGGGTATTTACGAGGGAGTTACAACAAGCGCACTGGATAACCTTGCAGCCGAAGTTGCGGCATCTTTTACCACCCGGCATCCGGACTACGCTTTGTTAGCGTCCCGCATCGTTGTGAGCAACCTGCACAAGAACACCAAAAAATCCTTCTCCGCCACCATGACGGATTTGTACAACTATGTAAATCCAAAAAATGGAAAGAAAGGGCCTATGATTGCTGATGATGTTTACAATATCATCATGGAAAATTCAGAGTTACTTGATTCCACAATTATTTACGATCGAGATTTTGATTATGATTTTTTTGGATTCAAAACTCTCGAGCGCTCATACTTGCTTAAAATAAACGGTGAAATTGCTGAACGCCCTCAGCATATGATCATGCGTGTTTCGATTGGTATTCACAAAGACAATCTGGACAGGGCTCTGGAAACCTATGAACTAATGTCGGAAAGGTGGTTCACTCATGCAACTCCTACCCTATTCAATGCCGGTACACCCAAGCCACAAATGTCTTCCTGCTTTTTGCTTACAATGAAAGAAGACAGCATCGATGGAATATACAAAACCCTCGAGCAATGCGCCAAAATATCACAGTCTGCAGGTGGTATTGGCTTGTCAATTCATGACATTAGGGCTACCGGATCCTACATTAATGGCACAAATGGCACCTCCAATGGAATTGTGCCAATGTTAAAAGTATTTAATGACACTGCACGTTATGTTGATCAAGGCGGCGGTAAGAGAAAAGGATCTTTCGCAATTTACATCGAACCATGGCATGCCGATGTTTTTGATTTCCTTGATTTAAAGAAGAATCACGGCAAAGAAGAGCAGAGGGCAAGAGATCTTTTTTATGCTCTTTGGATACCGGATTTATTTATGAAAAGAGTAGAGCAAGATGGAGAGTGGTCATTATTCTGCCCCAATGAGGCGCCTGGTTTATCTGATTGCTATGGAGAAGAATTTGAAAAGCTTTATACCAACTACGAGAGGGAAGGCAAGGCAAGGAAGACTATCAAGGCGCAAAAGCTTTGGTTCGCTATTATGGATTCTCAAATTGAAACGGGAACACCTTACATGCTCTTTAAAGATGCTTGCAACAGCAAGTCTAATCAACAAAATCTGGGCACAATCAAGTCATCAAACCTATGCACAGAGATTATTGAATACACAGCACCAGATGAAGTTGCAGTTTGCAACCTGGCATCCATTGCGCTGCCAAAGTATATTAAGGATGGTGAATTTGATCATCAACGACTATTTGATGTTACCTATGCAATTACCAAAAACTTGAATACGGTAATCGACAATAACTTCTATCCAATACCCGAAGCGAGAAACTCAAACCTTCGGCACAGACCCATTGGAATCGGAGTGCAAGGCCTGGCAGATGTTTTTATCCTTATGAGATTCCCTTTCGATTCTGCCGAAGCAAAGGAATTAAACAAAGAGATTTTCGAGACAATCTATTACGCGAGCATGACGGCCTCCAAAGATCTGGCCAAGGAGCTTGGGCCCTATGAAACATATGAGGGCTCACCTTTGTCAAAAGGAATTATGCAATACGACTTCTGGAGCGTGACCCCCTCTCCAAGATGGGAATGGGATGTATTGAAAGAAGAAGTAGCCAAATACGGAGCGCGAAATTCATTGCTACTAGCCCCTATGCCAACTGCTTCAACGTCACAAATACTGGGAAATAACGAATGCATTGAGCCATATACTTCCAATATTTATACAAGGCGAGTGTTATCAGGAGAGTTTGTAGTAGTTAACAAGCATCTATTAAAGGATTTGGTTAAACTAGGGCTCTGGGATGACACATTAAAAACCAAGATCATAGCAGCGAATGGCTCTGTTCAGGGTATTGAGGAGATACCTGAAAATATCAAAGCACTTTACAAAACCGTTTGGGAGATAAGTCAAAAGGCAATAATTGATATGGCTGCTGATAGGGGAGCCTATGTATGTCAATCACAATCGCTTAATATTTTTATCCCCAACCCAAATTTTGCTAAGCTTACCTCAATGCATTTTTATGCCTGGAAAAAAGGATTAAAAACAGGAATGTATTATCTGAGATCCAAAGCTGCAGCAGATGCCATTAAGTTTACGGTAGACAAGAATGTATTGGAAAAACCTATGAAGAAAACTGGCGCAACGGAAAATGAAGCAGTGGTGACAGAGGTAAAATCTACCGCTCCAGTAAGCGCCCCTACGAATCCGACTGGCGTAAATACACCAGCAGAAGAGTTACCGGTAATGAGCGCAGGAAAACCTGTACCTGTTGAAGCAAACACCTCGCAGGTTGAACCTGAATCTGTGTCCGTGGACAGAGCCGCTATATTAGCGGAAGAACAACGACAAGCCGAGATCGCCGCCTGCTCAATTGACAATCCAGACGATTGTGAAATGTGTGGCTCTTAAGGGATACCTTTTCTTCTTGCAATTCTGAGCAAAGCAAAGAATCTTTAATATCTCAAGGGTTAGATTCTTCACTGCGTTCAGAATTTCATATAATAAGGTAACTTCGCCCTTCAATCACCAGTAGTTTCCTATGAAAACCCCTTCATATAGAAAATTTCTATTGCTGCCGTTGTTGCTCCTAATAACCCTTGTGAGTACGGCGCAAGTAAAGGTAAAAGGGACCATTAAAGACGACAGAAGTGGAGAAACCATAATTGGGGCTACAGTAATACTAAAGGGAACCACCACCGGTGGCGTGACCGATATCGACGGCAAATTTGAATTCACTGTACCTGATTCTCCACCCTTTGTGTTGGTTGTATCCTATCTAGGATTTCAGACTCAGGAATTTGAGGTAACCTCTCCGAACCAAAAGATTCAAATAGGTTTATCAACTGATGAAGTGCTAATGAGCGAAGTGGAGGTAATTGGTGAGCGAATATCTCAAAAACAGAAGGAGTCAGCGTTAACTATTGAGTCCATGGACATATTGGCAATAAAAGAAACTGCAAGCGCTGACTTTTACGAAGGACTAGGGCAATTAAAGGGAGTGGATCTCATATCGGCCAGCATGGGATTTAAAATCATTAACTGCAGAGGATTTAATAGCACATCTCCTGTTAGAACACTTCAAATAATTGATGGAGTTGACAATCAATCTCCAGGACTGAATTTTTCGTTGGGGAACTTCTTAGGCGCCTCCGAACTGGAAATAATGAAAATGGATCTGATTGTAGGCGCAAGCTCCGCCTATTATGGACCCAATGCATTCAACGGTGTTATCAGTATGACCACCAAAAGTCCTTTTCAATTTCCTGGCTTAAGTGTCTTAACCAAAGTTGGAGAAAGAGGATTATTCGAAACCAACTTGCGATACGCAGTCGTGTTAAAGAATAAAAAAGATGAAGACAAATTGGGAATTAAATTCAACCTCTACTACATGCGCGCCCATGATTGGATGGCTTTTAACCTCGATTCATCTTTTCAATCCGATCACGATGCAACGAACTGGGGTGGCTATGATGCGGTTAATCGCTATGGCGACGAAAAACTAGATAAAAGCACCACAGATGACAATTCGTTGTTCGCACCTGGGTTGGGAACTTGGTATAGAGATGGATATTTGGAGAAAGACTTGGTAGATTACAACTCTAGAAATATCAAGGCCAGCCTTGCTTTTCACTATAAACTGAAGCCCGACGTTGAGATTATCTACGCTTCAAATTTTGGTACCGGCACAACGGTTTATCAGGGTGACAACAGATATAATTTAAAAGATATATTGTTTATTCAAAATAGACTAGAGCTAAAAAAAGAGAATAAATATTTCCTTAGAGCCTACGCAACCCATGAGGATGCTGGAAAATCTTATGATGCTGTTTTTACCGCGTTCCTCTTGCAGAATGCCGCCAAAGCCAATGATGTGAGTAATTTTTATCGTTGGAAACAGGATTATTCTAACTATTGGTATACGATTGTTACCCCTCAAATAAATCTTCTCCCCAATTATCCGGACCCCAATAATCCTATGTACACCTCCGATTGGTTTGGTAGTACCAGAGACTCAACAATTGCATCAGCAATGTCAATTATGCAGGCAAATTCCGTGCAAATGTTTCAGTGGCATCAGGAAGCCAGAGATACCGCAAACACAGAAAACATATTGTTTCCTAGCGTTGCCAGATTCGAACCTGGAACAGCAAGATTTGATTCGGCTTTTAATTCTATTACCTCACTACCTCTTTCTAAAGGAGGTACACGCTTGGTTGATAAATCCGCATTGTACCACATTCATGGGGAGTATAAATTCACTCCCAAAATCATGGATATTACGGTTGGCGGTAACGGAAGGCTTTATACTCCTAAAACAGAGGGTACAATATTTAGTGACGCTAAAAAACAAATCACAAATTATGAATTCGGCGTCTATGCAGGCCTGGCAGCAAAATTACTGGAGGACAAGTTAAAGGTTAGCGTTACGGGTCGATTGGATAAGAACGAAAATTTTGACTTGGTTGGATCACCTGCCGCGTCCATCGTATACTCAGTTAATAAAAATCATATTTTCCGTCTCTCGTTCTCATCAGCCATCAGAAACCCAACACTAGCCGATCAGTATCTTTACTATAACGTCGGTAGAGCAATTCTAATTGGAAATATTAATGGCTTTGACTCCCTTGTTACAGTAGAATCACTATTGGATTTCTTTGGCGATAAGAATGTACAATCACTTGATTACTTTGATGTGGATCCGATTAGGCCGGAGAAGGTGAATAGCATCGAGGTTGGCTATCGAACTACATTGTTTAACAGGCTCTATCTGGATGCAAGCTATTATTATAGCTTTTACAAGGATTTTATAGGGTATAAAGTTGGTGTAGAACTTGAGTACGATTCGTTAACCAAGCTTCCAACTTATACCCAAGCATACCGAGTCGCGGCAAATGCAAATGATATTGTAACTACTCAAGGGTTCGCGGTTGGGTTGAATTTATATTTTGCTAAGTTTTTGGCTCTAAATGGCAACTACTCCTGGAATAAGCTGGACCTACAGGGATCTACTGATCCAATAATACCCGCATTTAATACACCTGAACATAAATTCAATATTGGGGTAAGCGGTCGAGATATAATCCTAAAAATCGGGAAATTCCGCCTCACCAAGTGGGGATTCAATATTAATTATAAATGGATTGAGGGATTTTTGTATGAGGGATCTCCTCAGTTTACGGGAAATATCCCCTCCTATGATATGCTGGATATGCAGGTCAACAAATATATCCCTAAGCTGTACATGACCGTTAAAGTTGGCGTCTCTAATCTCTTAAACAATAAGCAATATCAGGTTTACGGTGGCCCCAGAATTGGTCGATTGGCTTACTTTTCTTTGTTGGTCGAACTCGACCCATTTAAAAAGAAAAAAGAAAAAGAAAAAGAAAGCGAAGAACTAGGACTCCTCCCCGCAAGTTCCTTTAATGGAAGTTATCCATCGTTTTATTAGTTCCACTCCTTCTTTGTGTACCAATTTTCTTCCCAACTCCGGCATCATTATTCCGGGGTTGGTGGATTCCATTCGAAAGGTCAGTATAGACTCCTCTGGTTTCCCCGGTACAATATCATATATCCTACCACCAGACCCCAGACCTGCGGCCACTGGTGATTTACACATTCCCAAATGTGTTGGCTCCTTCTCAAATACTGTTAGGTACAAACCAGTGGTGTGTGCTGGCCCTTTTCTATTGTGACAAGTGCCACAATTTACTTCCAGGTATGCCATTGCCCTCTCCTCCAATGTCCCTGAGTCTTCTTCATCCCATTTTGCAATTTTCGGAATAGTATCGCCTGCTGGCATATCGGTTAAATAACCAATATCACTCCATTTTTTAAGCTGGTTTATAACTTCTCCGGCGTAGTTATAATCCATATTAAGGTTTCTCGCTTTCGGGCCAATTGGCAAGAATTTACCATCGCCTACATGGCAGCCTTTGCACTGGTTTTTATTGGGAATGATGTAAGGAGTCTCTACAATCTCGCCATTTGCTGCTCTCCACTTTACCTGTTTAATGCCTCCCGCAATCTCCAGCTTGGCCTCCGTTTGCTCATCATTCCAGATATATGCCAGGGCATCCCAACCACTAGGTCGATTAACCAAGAGGCGTGTTTCTATAACGCGCCTACCCTTGGCCTCATCCGAAAAATCATGTGGGAAATAAAAATTCTTGATTAGCACCGCGCCTATTGGGAATTCAAATACATCCTTTTCGCTATAAGTCGCACTGATGCCTTCGGGCATCCAGACAAATCTGAGTTTCTTGGCATAATCTGAAAACAGAGGAGTGATCAGATCAAAAGGCAGTAAACCGGTGTTCGGAATGAGCTCTTTCAGATCACCAGAATACAAATTGTATTCAGACAGCAATTTAAACGGAGGAAGATTTACATCTATATTAACCTCTTGCATAGTGCTCCCACACCTGGGAAGCCCAATAAGCATCCCGAAGATACAGAGGACGCCGAAGGTATATTTGTAAGCTTGTAGCACCAGTGTAATTAGTAAAGCTTCTATAATTCTACTCTAGCAAAAGAAGCGTGCTGACAATTGTAGTTCTCTATATCCGTTTGAATATTCTGAAAACCAGTTGCAGCATTTATATTGGCGAACCGAATTTTTCCGTTGTCCCTGATGCACAGCCGTGCCTCCTCCATTACGCTACCATCCTCATTCACGAGCTGTGGATTAATCATACCATCATAAACGATCTCAGGAGTTTCACCCCCGAAGAGCTCTGCGATCAACTTCCCCAATGGCCTTGTGGTATCTGGCATTGCCGCAGCCTGCGCAAAATTGTTGTTGTGAATGTATATTCCGGAAGAAAAGGGATTATAAAGTGAATCTTTAAATGGTTTTTGGGTTATCAGATAGCTCACCAGTGCCATGCTCGTAGTAATGTGGTCCGTAATCTCATTTTCAAAAACATCAACCTGTCTTGTAGACATAATGAGAATTCCGGTTCCGGAAGGAATCAAGGCTACCGTGTTGCCCAACGGTGAAAAATTCGGATAATTATTGTTTCTGATGATGTTGTGATGCAAACTGATATGATGTCCATTTTTCAATGGTAACTCAGGCAAATCAAATAGCAGTATTCCAGCAGAGTTCTCATAAGCCTCATTCTCGTATGCTTCGGCGTTTATACAGTTTTCAATCTCTATCCCAGCAACATTCTTATATGCCACGCAGTTTCTTATGATTACATCAACAGATTGTCCTACATATATTCCCGCATCGGAAGCACAGCTGGCCCTGCAACCTTCAATTAAAACCTTCTTACAAGAAACCGGATAAATCCCATAAGCTCCATTTGCTGAATCCGGGCCATTTGTCCATGTAACTTCTACATTTCTCAAAGTAACTCCTTCCGAATCCTGGACTTTAACAGCATCTCCTTTCGTATCCTGAACCGTTAAATCCGTAATAGTAACGTTGTTCGCTGTTATTTTCAGGCCTTCTGCCCCCTCTATTTGATTTTTAAAGGAGAGAATGGTCTTACCAATACCCGCGCCTTTAATTGTTACATTCGATATTCCATCTAATGAAATGGACCTGGTAAATTCAAAAGTACCTTCGGGGATTTCTATAAGATCGCCCTCTTTGGCATTTATCAATTGCTCTTGAATTACTTTTTGATAATCAATGGTGGCATCTTCCTCTTGAGTCCCTTCATTACATGAAATCCAAAAAGATCCCATCAAAAACAAGAGAGTGAGAGAGCGCACGAGTTTCTTATTCGTTAATTTATTCATACTGCATAGTATTAAAGAGATAGTTGGTTCAGATAACTTTCGTTCCCAAGTGATTTTTGTAGGGGAGCCAAATATAATTAAATTATGCATGCATACTTGTTTTGTCGACGATTTTACTACCTTTGTCGCCAAATTCAGAATTTATTCTAACAAATAACCAAAACATTATGAAAAAAACATTACTCATTATTGCATCATTCTGCATTATAGCCTCAATGCAAAATGCTTTTTCTCAAACGAGGTACTTAGATGAAGTATTCACAGATGTGGATGTTGCATCTGATATAACTTACGGAGTTAACGTTACTGTTATCACGGGTGCCCCGACGATAGACACACTGAAAATGGATGTTTATCAGCCTAATAATGACGTTGTCACAGACAGGCCGTTGATCATTTACATTCACACAGGTAGTTTTTTACCTTATCCTTTAAACGGATCTTGTACAGGTACTAAAACAGACAGTGCAACTGTAGCTATGTGTATGTCATTTGCTAAGCGCGGATATGTTGCTGCAGCAATTACCTACCGAATGGGTTGGAATCCTTTGGCTGCAACACAAGTTGAAAGAACTAGCCATCTGCTAAATGCTGCATACAGAGGTATTCAGGATGCTAGGAACAGTGTAAGGTTCTTTAGAGACAATGTTGCAAATGGTGGTAACACCTATGGCATCGACGACAGCAAAGTTGTTGTTGTTGGTCAAGGTACTGGAGGATATGTATCCTACGGAGTTGCCCATTTGAATAAAATGTCAGAATTACAGCTATTAAAATTTCTTGACACAAATGGCGTTTCAGTTATAGACACTTCATTATCAGGCGACTGGTACGGAAATGGAGGTGTAGGACTTAACATGCCAAACTATCAGAGCCAAAGTTCTGATATCAGTATGGCCATCAATCTTGGCGGTGCCTTGGGAGATTCAAGTTGGGTTGATGCTGGTGAAGTTCCAACTGTTGGATTTCATTCGGTTAACGATCCTTTTGCACCTTATGACTTCGGAATGGTTATTGTTCCGACAACAGGTGAAAACGTTGTTTTCGTTAGTGGATCTAAGAGTGCCATTAGAACTAACAACAGAATGGGAAATAACGACAGTCTGATGAATCGTGTTTGGACTGATTCTTATACTCCTAAAGCTGATCAAGATGGTTCTGGCATCGATAACCTTTACCCAATTGTAAGGCCTTCTCCAGAAAGTGCTCCCTGGGAATGGTGGTTGTCATCATGTCCTAACGACAGCACAAGCTTGCTAACCAACCCAACAATGTCTCCTGCGAAGGGAATGGCATATGTTGATACGGTTCAAGGATATATTGCACCAAGAATTGCATGTGTATTGAACATAGCTGGTGGATGTCCTGCAATGGTTAACGGTGTTACGGAATTCAGTCTTGACAGTGATGTTAAGATTTTCCCTAACCCTTCAAGTGCTAACATTACCATCAAAACTTCACGAGTTGAGATAACTGGTGTTGAAATGTATGATGTTACTGGTAGATTGGTGTTCGCTGACAACAGCTTAAGCACTAAGTTCTACTCTCTTGAAAGAGGAAATCTAGTTAACGGATTGTACTTTGTTAAAGTAAAATCTGAAGATGCTGAAATGGATATGAAGATTCTTTTCCAGTAAGCATTACTCTTTAAATAAAAAATCCCGCACTTATTTCTTAAGTGTGGGATTTTTTATGCGCTTAACTTTTTGAGAACCATCGGCATTCCATTCTTTGGCCGAAGCGTTACCAAGGGCTCTATTTCCACTTCAAAGCCTTCTTTCACAGCAAAGTCGAAACGTTGACAAATAGATGCCAGCACCAGTTGCATCTCCAACATTGCAAAGTTTGTTCCGATGCAAAAACGGGGTCCACCCCCAAATGGGAAATAGCAATAACGATCTCGCTTCTTGGAATTCTCTTCTGAAAACCTATCCGGATCAAATTTATTGGGCTCGCTCCAATATGTAGGATCCCGGTGCATCACGTATGAGCACATCATCATTTGATCTCCCTTGACTATATCATAACCTTCAATATTGTCGCTTCCTATTGCTTCCC
>NVRZ01000064.1 GCA_002401055.1 Bacteroidota bacterium | reverse complement strand
GTAACCATGTTAATATGGTAAGTGTGTCTTGCGCCTCCTGATACTGCTGGTTTGATAACCACTTCGTCCCATGATAATTCTTCTAGCACCTGATTTAGTATTCGTTCATCGCCAGGTTCAATAAAGGCTGTGGTGGGTATATTTACTCCCTTGCGCTCTAAATCTAAAAGGTATTTTTTATCTAGGTTCCAAACTATTTGAGTGAGCGGATTAATCATCCTGGTTTGAGAACTTACCTTTTGTAGCCAGGACTTGAATTCATCTATTCTATGGAAATAATCCCATGTGGTTCTGAACAATACTGCTTTGGTGGTGGTCCAGTCAAAGTCATTGTTGTCCCAATTCGTTCTGTGCACTGAAAGACCCGTCTTTTCTAGTGCCTTTGTAACCAGCCTATCTTCTTCAAGAATATTATCAATGTACCAATCCCGATCTGTCGGATTTACGTAGCGAGAATCTGTAAGTAGCGTGATGTCGTATTTGCTCATTGATAAAGTTGATAGGGATCAATACCAAGTAAGAGAATAATTTGATTGGTCGCGGGCGGAAATGATCATCTGCCTTCTTTACTTGAAATGACAATGCGAAACCCGTCCGGGTCAATATAGGTAGCTGCATTTTCTGACCAATATGAATTCTTGGGTTTTACAGGCTTAATATTGTTCGCCTCAAATTTTTGAACCAACTCCTCAAAATGATCCTGGCTATCACAGTAGAATACCAGTAAATCATCTTCATCTGCTTGATGTGTGGGTTTTGCATCAGAAATCGTAAACTCCAGGTGCCAATTCTGATCTTTAATACCTAAGAAAAGGCCACTGTAGTTTTCGTGGCTCTCAAAAGTGCCCATAATCTCCAACCCAAGAATACCGTGATAGAAGTCTTTGACTGCCTTTAGGTTCGTGCTATGCCTGGCTACTCTTAGTTTCAATAAAATTTAGGTTATCTAAGTATTTCGCGTCCATCAGAATGGGTAGCAAATCTGCCATGGTCTCTCGGGTGAACCGGCCCTACGGAATCCATGGGCCAGCCCCCAAACTGAGTTTCTTGAAAATCCTTGAAAGCCTGATTGATTTCCGACTTGGTATTCATTACAAAAGGCCCGTGCTGTACAACGGGCTCACCAATCGGTTTTCCTTGAAGCATTAGTAGTGTACTCTTATCTCCGCCATTTTTAAGACTTAGTTTTTGATCAGCTCGTACTTCCGCTGCATGATAGGCCGGAATATTTGTGTCGTTAATCTTAAATGTTGATCCCCTGAAAAAATACAATGTTCTATTCACCCCAGTGGCGGTAGCAGGTATTTCCCATTCTGCATTCGCTTCCATGTCAATTGTCCAAATTGCTACGGAGTTTTTTGAGTCATGTGCCCATGAATCTGGTGGGGGAGGTGGCGGCTTGAATTTACCAATGCTTCCTGCTGAGATATTGACTTCAATTGACCTGCCTTTATTATCTTTAGTTCTAAAAGTTGGAATGTTCTCTCTCCATAACATTTTGTAACGAGGCTCTGAAAATTTTTTGGCACTTGGCAGATTGAGCCAGATTTGAAATAATTCCAGTTTGTTGTCGCCATTTCTATTTATTAGAGGAAACATTTCAGCATGCTGCATCCCTTTTCCCGCTGTCATCCATTGCACATCCCCTCCGCCGTATCGGCCAGATGCACCCAATGAGTCCGTGTGATCCACCGTTCCTTTGTGCACCATAGTAATCGTTTCAAAACCTCGGTGAGGATGGCGAGGGAAACCTGGCACTTTACTTCCGTGGTACATTCGCCAGCCGTCTTTTAGTAAAAAATCCTGGCCTATATCTCTTCCCTTGAGCGAAGCAGCAGGCCCCATGTTTTCATTTCCCGCCGGGTAATGATCCTCATGGTGTACACAAAAAAGAAAGGGGTCAGAGGTCTCCCATTGGAAACCAAGTGGCTTGATTTTAATTATTGCGTCTGAATTCGGCTCAGCCTTTTTGCCAATGGAACGATTAATCTTTCTAGCAGATTCAGTAAAGCCCAGTGCCAACATAGACGCAGCACCTACAAATAAGGTGTGAAAAAACCCTTTTCTTGAATATCCTTTATCCATAGACTGTATTTTTGATTGTAAGGTAAATAATTGCTTGGAATTCTCCTTGCTTTTCTGAGTTGGTGACTTTAGATAATCTGAATCCATTCACCAGTTTCCCTTTCAATTTAGATTTGAAGTAAGCGTGAACATATTAAGAAGATTAAATGTATCCTTTTAATTAAATAGATTGCTTTGTCAGCTAGTCTTCAAGTCTTACTCATCTTCCTTAATTACTGAGTTCATTTAAGTTATTAAATTAGCAGAGGATATGCCGATTAGTTGAGCATAGCTTCGTGTAGAGTGAAACTATCAACCAGATTATATTACTCTATCTTCACAAACAGAATAAGCCTTACCATTATGAGCATTAATAAAAATACTAGAAGGTTGCGTGTTATGCTGATAGCAATTGTAGTTACTCTACTTGTTTCTTGTAATTTGGAAGAACACGATGAAATGTCGGGGGAGATTATTGAATCGGAAGCCGTCGAGAAAAAAAATGAAGTTGATCAACCAGAAGAATCAGTTTATTATATGCTTCCGTCGGCTTTGCAAATAGCTCATATTTACCGAAAGTCAGGTTTAAAATACTTTCCTAATCTTACCAGTGAGACTAGGAATGTAGACAAATACGTGACAGAGACCAGTAAACTTCAGAACCTGGGCGTCTATAGTGCGGATTTATGTTATGTCTCGCTGAATAAACAATCTCAAGAACAGTTGCACTATTTGAAGGCTATGATGGATATGTCTACAGATCTTGGATTTTCCAGTATTTTTTCTTCTGGGGCATTTGTAGCAAGATTTGAACAGAACATGGAAAATGAAGACTCTATGATCGTTATCTTGTCGCAACTACAGGAGCGATTGGACTATTACTTGCAGGATGCTGAAATGGAAGATAAGTCTACCATAATCTTCTCTGGGGCGTGGATTGAAAGTATTTATGTGAGTCTTTCGGGTTTTCGAATGGAGGGAGAAGGAACTGGTGCTTCGATTAGGATTCACGAGCAATTGAACATTCTTGCAAGTCTTATTGGCATGCTCGAGAAAGTGTATGAACCAGATGCAAGTATTATCACCCTTATGGAAGACTTGAAGGGAATGAAGTTAATGGTGGAGAATTTTGGATTTATGAAAGATGTGGATAGAGACAAGCATGTGCAGCTTAAGAATGTATCGATGACCGATGAGGAATTGGATCAGCTTCAGGATAAATTAAGAAAAATAAGGACGAAAATCATTAACGGTTAATTCTTATCAATTCTATGAAACGATTATTATTCCTCTGCCTATTGTCTTTGTTGTGTTATTCACAGCCATTACAGGTAAAGGCTGGTGGAGCTAATCCTGCTAGCTGTAAGTTAAGAAACCTCGCTCCTGAAGCGAATGCGAAGCTTAAACCCGGGTTTACGTATGATGGGGCCAGAATAGTAAGATTCAAGCCCAAAGAGGAGGCTTATAAAAAGCGTATCGTAATGCCTCTATATGATGGGGTAGAATACAAATATGTTTTTAATCGTGCTGAATATCCTATAGGGGCTGAGATAAATATTTACAATGGCAATGTAAACGCCAGGCTCTTGTTTAGCAGTGCAGACTTTGATGAAAGTGAAAATTTACTCACCTATAAAACCACTAGTTCGGTTCATGTGCTGTATATAGAATTCAGTATCCCAGCAGCGAGTGAGGTAGTCAAGCCAGGGTGCATTTGCATTTCAACAGGATATATATTGCACTGAGTACTGCGTAAGCTACCTATAGAGTCTGAGTATTATAATTTCCGGGCAAAGACACTTCTAAGAGTTCCAGATCTTCTGTCCAGTTAATTAATTGGTACTTAAAATTTGGCGGAATCACGAATGCTTCTCCATTTCTTAGTTGTATGGGTTCCCTATCATCTGCGCCTAACATCATTTCTCCCTCCATAATAAAGGTAAAGAGAATGTCCGCATCATGGGTTATTGTCTGTGTCTTCTTGGTATTTTCCAGAACGCGTGCAACATGAACACTAACCATTCCTGCCGTAGCTATTTCAATTCCGGTATCCCGAAATTCAAAACCTTGCATCTTCCATAGGTTCCACTGGGCTTCGTCAACTTGGTGGTGACAAAATTTTTGACCTTGGAATTCACGATCAGGGAGATATTCTGAGGTCGGCAAATTCATATCGTGATCGATGGTTGTCATGTGATCAGCAGGTACGCCAATTTCTATAACTTCGAGATTGTCGGAGGCCTCCAGCACCCGATGCCTGATTTGAGGCGGTTGTGTTACGCAATCCCCTGCATTTAGGATAAATGCAGGACCCTGGTCTTCATAAACTAATTTTACCCAACCGCGATAGCAAAAGATTAGCTGGAAGCCAATTGTGTGATAGTGCACCATGTCGGGTACCGGTCCACCTACAGGTATTCGGATATGCGAGGCAATAATACTTCCGCCTAAACGGTCAGGGAGTAAATCGCGATATAGCATACCAGCCCTGCCAATTATCCAAGGATCATTATCCTGGAGTTTACGAACTTCAAATTTATGTTCAGTTGGAGGAAATATGACTTCATCAGAATTTGGAAGCTCCGTTAACTTCACTTCCTTTCCGATACCTTTATCAATCCGAATCTGAATATTGTTTCCAGACATTATAGCCACTTTAGGGTCGTCATCTGGGTATATGTTGTCGAGACGAAACCCGAGACCCGTGAAGTAATCAATGTAGGCCGTCAAGTCACGGGCAAGTAACGATACGTTCAACTTCTCACTTAGTTTTTTAAGTTGACTCATTGTTACTATTCACTTTTAGTATTAAAATTTACAGAGAAATACCAGCGTATAAACGAAGTATTGGCCAAGCAATAGTAAGGCATTTGTAACGAAAAATATTTCGGCAATTTCTTCCGATAGAGCCACGCCAAGCAGAGACTGAACATTATAAGTGGTGCTCTTCATAGCTGAACAGTCTAATTAAATAAGCTCATCTGATTTTTGATAAGGGCATTTTCATGTTCGAGCAACTTCATTTTTGTATGCAAGCCCCCGGCGTATCCAAGCAGATTACCATCGCTACCAATTATTCTGTGGCAAGGAACAATTATCGAGATGGCATTGGCTCCGTTTGCGCTAGCTACAGCACGGATCGCTTTGGCATTGCCTATTTTTTTAGAAAGTCCCAAATATGTTTCAGCTTTTCCATGAGGTATTTGTAGTAAAGCTTCCCAAACGCGCTTTTGAAAATCAGAACCAACAAGCAGGAGTGGTATTTCAAACGTTGATCTTTTTCCTGCAAAGTATTCGTTGAGTTGTTCTTTTGTGTTATTGATTACTTCTGATCCGGCTTCGATAAATGTTGCATCCAAGCCCTCTTTTAATCTACTGTCAATGCGATCCCTCATTTTTCGATATCTCCAGTCCGCCAGGCACAATTTATTATTATAAGAGCCTAGAATCAATTCTCCGAATGCAGTTTTGAAGTATTCTATATTGATCTGTTGGTTCATCAATTAGTAATAACTATTCTTTGCTGACCTAGTGGCAAGGGGTGATAATCGTTATTTTTCCGGTACTTAAATTTAAAACTTTTAAGGATGAAATTAAGAATAGCAAACATACGATTTGGCGTTACAGGGCTTTTTGTTACCGCTGTTATGGGCGGCATGGCGCTTGGCGGTACATTTGATAGCCAGAGCGTCCAGGATGGAAATCACCTTCTCGCACTAGCTAGATTTTATATAAGAGAGGGACATTCTCATGGAAATTTCATGTGTCTGTTTAACTTATTTGTAGGGATTATTCTAAATAACCTGGAACTAAGTGAGAGAATGAAGAAAATATGCTCTTATTCGGCGATGATTGCTATCTTTTTACCACTTGGATTGGCTCTGAAGGGTTTCGCAGGTGCTCCCGCTGACTTTCCACCAATTGGACTCATTGGAATTATTGGAGTTGCGACGGCGTTAATTATCCTGATAATTGGAGCCTGGAAAACCAAGCAAGCCTAGTTTTTAATTGGTCTGGCTTTCAGCATATCTTCAGAGAAGGCGTGTAAAGAGAAGGTAAAACCACAATGCTGGGTGGAATAACAGTTTAATGTGCTGTATTTTCTCTATTAATTTATCAGAATTAGAAATCAAATCCTAACACTAGAGAGTTTTGGAGGTGCGTGTCGTTTTCATTTTGATCTATAAAATCAAGTTTATCAGAGTTAAATATTCCGTATACCAGTTGGTAACCAATAAATATAGAAGGTAGAAATCTATATTGTGCACCTAAGCCCACGTCAGCTGTGTAATAAATTCCGGGTACAATGCATCCCATTTTCATGAAATCTGCTAATCTGTTAATACCTGCCCCAGCAAACAGGTATGGCGCGACTTTACAGTTCGCCGGTAAAATGCAACCGTTTGCAAAATTGTATTGCAAGGCAAATACTCCTGAAA
This sequence comes from Bacteroidota bacterium, assembly GCA_002401055.1. Taxonomy (GTDB): domain Bacteria; phylum Bacteroidota; class Bacteroidia; order NORP154; family NORP154; genus NORP154. The sequence goes on along the minus strand of NVRZ01000064.1, from coordinate 6,362 downwards.
TCATTCTACCATTTAAACCGTCATTCTTGCGGTTCTCTCCATGTTCTTCTAGATAGTTCACTCTTCTAATGCTCTCTGATTGTGTGTATCCCAGGTCACCAAGTGTCGCAAAGAGTTTAAGGCCCAAATAATTATTCAGTCTATAATCCACCCCTAAAATGAATTGAACGTAGCTACAGTTTTTGTCTTTATTGAATCCCTGTCCCACATCACCTTTGTAATATTGCGGTCCGCCTCCTCCATATATTGTGAACTTATGCTCCTCTGTTTGCCCAAATGATCCTGTTGTAAGGGCTATACAGCTTATTAGAACTATTAATTTATTCATGTCGTGCACCTTTTAGTTTAAATTATAATTAAATATAGAAGTAAAGATTGAGATTGTCAAGTTGGTATTTACATAGGTAAAGCGATGGTTGCACTTACCTTTTTGTCAATCTCGCTTTCAGCTTATCTTCAAAGAATGCATGCGCCGGGAAAATTAGCGCGGCAATTCCTGCATTAAACAGCAATTTAAACCCTGGTGCGCCACCCGACCAGTTATCAATGTACGGGTCCGCAAGAACAAGAAAGAATTCAAACAAGATTAGAAAGGAGAAAAATATAGTACCCTCAGCTGTCCTTTCACTTACCCTAAAAAATCCAAGTGCGAGTATGCTCCCGAATAAGACCAATATGCTAATTAAAATTACCGAATATTGTAGATTGTCACGTCTCTCCATCTTTTCTGTCGACACCCTGATCAACTCTTTGGTTGCCTGTTCTTTAATAAGTTGTGCCTTTTCAAATTCGTATTTAGTCTGCTGTCGAATGGTAGCTTTTACAGTTGCTTCATTTTTGATACTATCACTCATTTGCGTGTATAGTTCATACATCTCCAATGCAGATTTATAATTGCTTTCTTGTAAATAGATTTTCTTTAATAAGTTAGCCGATCTCTTAATATATTCTGGGTATCCCAGCTCTTTAGAATATCTCATGCATCGGTCGGCACATTCCCTTGCCGCTTCCGGCTCACCTCTTTCAAGGCGGATAATCCCTATGTTATTCAGAGCTTCTGCTATTCCTTTTTTATCGCCTATAGTTTCTCTAATCTTTAAGCTTTTCTGAAAAAACGATAGAGCCACCTCCATATTATCAAGCTCTATATGAACAGATCCAATATTATTAAGTGCAATTGCTGATCCTACCTTCTCACCGATTTCCAATAAAATATCGGTGCTTTTCTGATAACATTCAAGTGCCTCTTTCAGATTTCCTCTCAGTGTATGAATTTCTCCTATGTTGTTCCATGATTCACCTATTCCATATTTATGATTAAGCTCTTCTTTGATCTTTAAGCTTTTGAGATAATAATTTAGGGCTTCGTCCAGATCATCTTGTGCTTTGTATACCATACCAATATTGTTCAAGGAATTAGCTATACCATAGCGATCATTTAGGGTTTCCCTTATTTTTAAACTCTGGCTATAATAATCCAATGCAGAAGCAATTGCACCCCGGTAATTGTGAATGTATCCAATGTTGTTAAGTGATTCAGCTATTCCCTTTTTAGCGGCAATTGCAATTAGTTGGTCATTGGATTGGCTTAGTATTTTCTTAATCTCCAGACTCTTCTCGTAATAGCTCAACGCTTCTTTAATGTTGCCTTTGTCATCATGTATATATCCAATATTATTCAATGCTTCAGCTTTAAAGAACAAGTATTGTTCCTTAAGGCTTTTGTTTGGGCTGGCTAGGTTCTTTTCCGCAATACTTTGGATGAGCATTTCAATGATCAAAACGGTATCGGGATTTGGCCCAATTAAGACATTGCCAAGCTCAAATAGGTAATGAACTTTTTCAGTGTCGTGTTCTGCCGTCAAATATCCTCGATTTAAGGAATCGACGACCATTTGATTTTGTGCGTAACAACTCAACGCTGAAAGACTTATTATTAATGTCAATATTAGGCACCGCAAGAAACTCATTGATTGTGCTTTGTTAATCGTCCTTTAAGACTTGTTTCAAAGAAGGAATGTAAAGGGAAGATGAGCGCTGCAATAGCCGCATTGAATAGAAGTTTGTTTCCTGGCGCTCCGCTTGACCAACGATCTATGTAAGGATCTGCCAATACCAAAAGGAATTCAAAGAAGATAAGAAAGGAGAAGAAAATTATTCCTTCAGCCATGCGTTCGCTAACCTTAAGAAAGCCCAGACCCAAAACTACTCCGAAGAGCACAAGAATGGCTATGAGTATTATCGAGTATTGTAGATTGTCTCTTCTTTGTCTCTGTTCATTAGCCACTCTTTTAACATCCTTTTCTAATTGTTCTTTAATGAGTTGTGATTTCTCAAATTCATATTTGGTTTGTTGGCGAATTGTCGCTTTCTCGGTGCTCTCATTCCTAATGCTATCTCTCATAAGGATATAAAGCTCGTACATTGTTAATGCCTCTTTGTACTTTTCAATACCAAGATTTTCATCGTTTGTCAATTCTGCTTGTTTTTTTGCAACTTTAAACAATATGTTGGCGCTGGCAGAAATTTGTCGTGGGGAGCCCATTTCTTTGGCAATAGTCAATCCTTTAGTGCCATATTTCAATGCTTGGTCCAGAGATCCTTTCATTAATTCTATGCCGCCAATTTTATTTAAAGTGTAAGTCATTCCCTTTTTTTCACCTATTTCTTCAGATATCTTCAAACTCTTAAGGAAATATTCTAAGGCCACTTCTACATGACCTTGCTTGTCTTTTAAGCCGGCAATGTTGTTTAAAGAGAAGGCGATACCAGCTGTGTAGCTACTCTCTTCGTTCAATTTTAAGCTCTTTTCATAGTATTCCAATGCTTTGATGGTATCACCTTGATCACTATAAATGCTTCCAATGTTATTCAAAGAATAAGCAATACCTATATTATAATCCATTGCCCTGTATGTACTTAAACTGATGTGATAGTATTCCAATGCCTTGATCGTATCGCCTTGCCGTTTGTAAATAGCTCCGATATTGTTCAGAGACGCAGCTTTCCCTTGATTGTAATCTATTTCTTCAGATATCTTTAAGCTTCTGTGGAAGAACTCTAGAGCATTTATAATGTCGCCCACTTCTGTGTATAAACTTCCAATATTATTAAGAGATCCGGATAGGCCTTTTTTATTGTCCAGTTGTTCGAGTATCTTCAGGCTCCTTTGCTGGTATTCAAGTGATTTATAAATATCGCCTTGTCTCCTATAGCTTAATCCAATGTTGTTCAAAGATGTAGCCATACCCGCCTTCCCAGATCTGGATATTGAAGGATCAGGCGAACTTGCAAGATCTTCATTTATCTTCAAACTCTTAGTATAGTATTTTATGGCCTTGAGATTATTGCTGTGTTCCGCAGAATAAAAACCTATGTTGTTTAGGGTGTTTGCTAGAGCTATTAAATATTTATTTTGAAGAGAGGCGTCTTCGACTTTAGAGGATAATAGCTTCTTAACCATTTTGTGCATGTATTGATTGTATTTTGGCCATACATTTTCATTCCAGCATTCTTCAATAATATAGTTCAGGTGGTTAAGTTTAGCTGTGTCATGAGAGGCCGCATGATATAGCGTCAAGGTTGAGTCAATCATTCTCTTATCTGATTCACTAATTTCTGCTACAACCAAAGAATCAATTAAGTAAAAAGCCTTATCACCAAAGGCGTCTTTCATTACAGTCTGAGCGTAGGAGGTTTCGGTTAGTAACCAGAAGAAGCAGAGAACCAAAATAAAATGAGATTTAAGCACCTATCTTTTATTTAAACGTCTTTTAAATTTTGATTCAAAGAAGCTGTGTAGAGGAAATATCAGTGCTGCAAGCACTGCGTTTAACGCCAGTTTTACTGCTGGACCGCCAATTTGGAAGCCAAATATTAGGGGAGCTGCACCTGAGCTGTACTGTTCGATGTATGGGTCCAGAAGAACCAGCGTAAATTCAAATAAGAGAAGAAAGGTGAAGAAGATGATGCCTTCTGCTAGCTTTACGGGTATTCTGAATCTTCCGAGAAAGAAAACGCTGGCGAATAGAAGAACTATAAAAATCAAGATACCAGAATATTGAAGGTTATCACGCCTGTGCTGCGCTTCAACGAGTACATTTCTCGACTCCAATTCCACTCGTTTTCGTTCCGTTTCTGCCTTTGCCATCTCATGAGTGGCTTCCAACTTGCCAATTTCCTTACTCTTTTCCTCGTTGAAGGTACGGTCCTTAAGTGTGGCATATGTCTGGTGATTCACCAGCGCCTCTTGATAGCGATTAAGCTTGGCATAACAATCTGCAATTCCCTTGTACGCGTCACTACCTTCCTTAACGGAACCTATGCTATCGGCAATCATTGCAGATAGGATATAGTTTTGCAGGGAGATTTTATACTCCTCTTTTTGGAAATGAATATGAGCGATACCAACCAAGCTAAACGTCATATCGTACTCTGTCCCTAACTGTTTCTGCAACTCAAGCGCTGTTTTTAGGTAGTGAAGGGCACTATCCAGGTAGTTTGGTAAGGCCGTTCCTCGTTGGCCTAAGCTCTTTTTTAGAGAGTCCAATCTGGATCCATCAGGGTTTTGCTCATCCTCTTGTATCTCCACGTAAATGGAACTGAACAAATTACCAATATTAGTAAGTGACGCTGCCATTCCCTTGCGATCATTTAACTGAGTACGCAAATCGAGGGCTTCATAATGGAAATCAAATGCGAGGTCATATTTGCTCTGTTCATCATAAATGATTCCTATGTTGTTGCAAGAAAGTGCCATGCCCTGACTGTTTCCAAGCTCCTTGTCCATATCATATGACTTAAAATAATATTCCAGGGCCAGAGGGTAATTCTGCTGATCATTGTAAATGATCCCGATATTATTGAAACAAGCTGACATTCCTCTTTTGTCATCTAATTCCTCATTCATTTTTAGTGCTTTGAAATAGAATTCAAGTGCTAAGGGAAAATCGGATTGCTTCTTGTGAATTACGCCTATGTTGTTGTAGCAGTAAGCCATGTATTGTTTGTTTTCTAAACCTTCCGCTATTTTCAATGCTTTTAGCTGACTGGCAAGCGCTTTGGCATAATCACTTTGAGATTGATATAGATTGCCAATCCAAATATAAGAGGCAGACATCCCTTTTTGGTCGCCCTTTTCTTTGCGCAATTTTAACGTGATATTCCAGTTGGCCAGGGCTTTATCGTAATTGCTTTGTACGTAATGGACGTATCCAATATTATGATAGGAGATAATCTGGCCATCAACGTATTTCAATTTGTTGCTCAATATCGAAGCTTCCTTTGCTAACAACAGGGCCGTATCAGGATTTGCATAGATGAGTTGGCCAACAAGATCATTTAATGCCTGGACCTTGGAGGTGTCATGTGCATCAGATTTAATAACGGATTTGAGCGAATCAACCACATGTTGGTTCTGCGCGATACCTATTTGGGAACATAGGAGAATTACTGCTGTTATAGCGTATAATTGATTCACTACACTAAAATAACAATTCTCACATGTAACTGCGATAAGCGGGTATCTTATCTATCTCGCCAATTTATTGATATCCGCGGCACCTAAATGCTTTTTCTCCGAACCGCTTAGCGTTACATTGAGCATGGCCTGGCCAATCTTTGCAGAATCGGTTAATGCTCCTGGGATCAGATTGATAAGCGGGAATAAAGGAGTCATGATCGCGTAGAAGAAATTGGCAACCGCAGCTTTGCCTCTGACGCCTCTTTTGGGTTCAATCATTCCTGGTCTGAAAGCATAGGCATCTTTGAATCCCAAGTCAAGAATTGCATTTTCTGTTTTACCTTTTACACGTGCCCACATCATGCTGCTTGTTTCTGTAGTATCCGTTCCGACACCTGATACATAGCAGAAGCACATGTCACTATTTAAATCGAGCAGGGTAGTGGCAAAGTAAAGGGTGAGGTCGTAGGTTAATTTGGTGTAGTTCTCTTCTGACATGCCTGCAGCAGATACGCCAAGACAAAAATAACAGGCGTTATAACCAGCTAGCTCAGCCTCAATAGACGTGAGGTCCATAAAGTCATTGACCAATACCTCTTTCAATTTTGGATGTTCTAGTCCAATGGTACTTCGGTTAACAATTAGCACCTTGTCCACATCCGGACTATCCAAGCACTCCAGCAAGACTCCCTTGCCGACCATTCCTGTTGTTCCTGTTATGATTACTTGTAGCATGTCGTATTAAAATTTGTTTATTAAACAATTTACCACTCTAATTTGTAAATCTTGCTTACGAGGTTTGAAGCTTGTCTGTAGAAATCCAAATACGGTAAGTTTCTCTATACCTTTTTCCGCTAGAATCATGAAATCTTTCTTCGGGATATCAACATAAAACCTGATT
>NVRZ01000063.1 GCA_002401055.1 Bacteroidota bacterium | reverse complement strand
ACAATTCACTACACACGAAACATTTCATGTTAGATAAGCGTCAACTAGCGATACGCTTCTATTTTGTTGTTTTCAAACAGTTTATCTATGCTCTTTTGTTGGTAGTAGGTCTTGCCATTGACTTTGGTAAATGTGACCTTGCCATCTCGCCTCATTTGCCACAAAGTCGTGGTTTTTAGGCCCAGTAAATCTTTAGTCTCCCGCTCATTCAACCATCCATCTACTTTATCATTTTTCGTGTTGGAAAGAGCATCCAAAATTGAGTCCAATTTTGCATTCAATTTATTGTAATTTGCCTCCGAAATTAGTATCAATTTTTCCATGCTAAATCGAAACTAGCAATTAAACCAACCAGATCAAAAAGCACTTATTAACATGCAAATAAAATGTCATAAAATGCGCATAAAAATGTCATAAAATGCGCATAAAAGTGTACAAAACATGCCATAAAAAAAGCACTTTTTGGTGGGTTGAAAAGTTATCAACATCCTACATCAAGCACTCTTTTATTAGACCTGCCTGAGGTAGATAGTCCTTATTGCCAATTATAAAATTGCCAATACTAAGAGCCTAGAATAAAATAAATTAAGATTTTATGTAGGGAAACCAATATTGGCTAAAAACTGAATCATTTTGCTCATTTATCCAGAATTCTAGCAACAACCAATTTGAACGGAATAATGCGTTAATAAATTCAAACAGATAGTTTGTTTTAAACGCTTAAACATTGATAGTGCTTATAGGAAGTTAATGTGTCAGTTGCGTATCATTGTTCAAACACTACTAAGAGTTTTACCCCTACAATAGTATAAGAAACTAAGTCGCGAGTGGACCCGAACTGGGCATATTATTTTATTTTTAAGGATATGGCCGCCCTTGTGCAGGAGGCTGTACCGATGCTCAACGGCTTTGGATCATTAGCTTTGTCACTACAACTTGGTCATTGTACTCTACGTTAATCAAGTATATTCCAGATGTTGATGAGTTTAAATTGTAGTTTATGGTTTCTTGTGTAACCTGTTGCTTCACATTGTAAACAATAGACTGTCCCGCCAGATTATAGATTGAAATCGTTACAAATTGTGGTTCGTCAAAATCAAAGTTGATGGCGATTCCAGCTTCAACTTGCGTGACCGAAATTGATTTGTTGCCGTTAGCCTTAGCAATGTCCGTGCTGTTATCCTCAATTTGAATAGAGCCATTACTTTGGCTTTCACATTGTCCTTTAGAAGATGTAAGGTAGATCATATAGAAACCCGGTGCTGAATAGGTATACGTAGGATTTTCTTCTGTGGAGTAATTACCTCCAGTAAAGTCCCAGAGATAAGTATCTGCACCCGTGGAAGTATTTTTAAATTCTCCAACCCCACCATCAGTTAGTTGAACTATATTGTTTACAATATCGAAACTAGCTATCACCTCTTCAGGCTCCGTTACGCCTACTACACTGTTAATTGTACAACCATTGTAGTCGGTGATAGTAACCTCAAAAATACCAGCTGACAAGTCGGTGAGATCTTTTGTGGTCTCACCATTTGACCAGATGTAATTATAGGGAGCCACGCCACCGGTAACAGCAAGGCTGATCTCCCCGTCAGCGTCTCCGTTGCAACTGATATTTGTCGATTGACTGGAGGGAGTTAGCTCTGTAGGCTCGTTAACCAGAATAGAAATGGAAAGGCCGCAGCTGTTTTGGTCAGAAATACTTACAACGTAAGAGCCAGCGGCAAGGTTGGTCAGGACATCTGTAATTTCACCATTCGTCCACAGATAATCGTATGTTCCAACTCCTCCAGAAACATTCAGTTGAATACTGCCGTTATTTCCTCCGTAACAGCTCGGCTCAGAAACAAGCACAGAAGCTGATACTTCAAAAGGTTCCGTAATTGTGAATTCAGTACTGAGATCAGTGTAGTAACCGCTTTGATCTGATATGTGAACAACGTATGATCCAGGTTCCAATCCCTGAATCGTGTCGGTTGATGTACTGTTAAACGTTGTTTGCATAGTATCACCATTGGTCTTTATCCAGATATAGTCCCAGGGCCCATTTCCGAGGGCAGTGACTATTACAGACCCATTATCATGGCCATTACAGCTGACATTTGAAATCGAATGATCAAAACCTTTTTGCAAATGAAGCATGAATCTCGGGCTGCTGGAGAGGCTGGTTATAGTAAAAGTCAAGGAGCTGTAAATGTTTAGATCAGTAATTGATCCGGTAACCAGGTCCTCTAAGACAAACATGGAATTGGAAGGAACCTCCATTCCTGAACTGCTAATTTGAATCGTATAAGTACCGGTATTCTCAAACAACGCTTTTACGGGTATACTGAATTCATCAGCTGAGTTTGACATACTATTTATAACCAAGTCCTCACCATCCATCGTAGTAGATATATTGGGTATTTGGGGATTGGAATTTGCCAATTTGTAACCATCAAGGTTGTCAAGGCCATCAGAAGCGTCCGGATGGAATCTTATAATGGCTTCATCAGTGTATCCACCACTATTGATTGATAGTCTTACATAAGGGATTGGCCCCGATGTTTTTAGGAATATTGCATCCGGTGTTGACTTAACACCTTCCGAAGCTGTTAATACAGGATTAGGCCCTGTAGTTTGAACCCAGAAACCTTGAGAAGAAGCGATGTCCTTTGTCCCGCCATTTGTTCCGGGGCCTCCCGCTGGATAAGCAGCGTAGGACCCATCTTCTTTATAAATGTAAATTGTAGACCCAACGTTAGTCTTTGTCCAATTGGGAGAATCCCAGTCAATTGAGGAAGCGTAAGGGTTTCCCACCATGTTCCAACCGTTTTCCGACGCAGGTTGGGATACATCCTCAGTAAAAGTTACCGGTAAAGAAATGTTTCCCGAATTGGTGGGGCCTTTTACTTCAAATGTTAATGGCAGCGGCCCAAGATATATCCAGTATCCTTCTCCAATATTGATGGGATCGGTTATATTCGTTGGGGGTGTATAGCCGTCGGAGCTTGGCCCAAAAACAGATTCATTGTACGTGTAAATTGATGTAAATCCGAAATTCGGGTAATCAGAACCGGGGAAGCCAGAAGTTACAAAATCATCTTGCCATTCAGCAAGCGTTGCCCCTGATACAGGAGCTGAGAAAAACCTCCAGTTATTGTCACCTTGTTGTACATAGCGCTCCGTTATAATGTCTCCTGTAAGGCTTCCTCCGGTAATTTCTGAAATTCTCGCCGTTTGGTTGATATCTGATCTCAACGTTAGAGAATCGTTGGTGTTAAGAATTCCATCTGTCAATGTTAATGTGCCAGTAATGCCCTGCACTCCGTTGCTAATGGTTACTCCAGCATTATTGTCTATAACCAGATCGTTGAATTCAGTCTCCCCCTCAATTGTTTGAGCTGATACTCCGTTTAGAGTTACCGTACCTGATCTTGCGTCGAAACCCGGAGAAGATACTGTACCATTATTGACCAGGTTACCACCAATACCGATATTGAAATTATCAGTTGTAACATCCAGTTGGCCCGTGTAGTTGACTGCTAAATCATGGATTGAAATATCTTGAGAAAGCGTTATGACGTGGCCGGCACAAATGATAACACCATCGGCACCCGTTGGTATAGAAGCTGAAATTCCGCCTCCGCAGTTGGCGGTAGACCATGTACTAACGCTGCTCCAATCACCATTCGCTCTGGAATAATAAATTGTTTGTGAAAATACTGTTGAGATGCTCAACGCAAAAACGAGGAGAAATGAAGCGGTTGCTATTGTTTTCATATTGGGTGCGTTGTTTGTTTTTTCAAGATGTTCGTAACTGCGTAGCGTATGCGAAGCGCTGATTATCTTTGATTTCATAATAGTTTTTGTTTTTTAATATTTTCAGGTAAAAAGCCATCAGAGAAGCGATAAGAGGCCGGATTACCGTTTAGCGGCGATTAATGGTGTTTCATCTTTAGTATTTGGCTTGACCCGCTGCCTCTGGTTTGAACCAACAACCTCGCTGTAATAGTATCGGCCGTCTTCATACACTTTGAGAAGACGATACGAACAATCTCCTGCTGGAGGCTCCTCATCAACCCAGCAATAGAGGATTTTATTTTCAATGACCACACCTATGCCTCTTTTAAAACCAATCTGTTCATAGTCTTTGTTATTGGTGGAGCGTTCAACAATAAACAGCCCTCTTTCCTTTTCGCCCTTCACATGCCAATGGGTGTATACCTTGCCTCCGTTAGATACTATAGCAAATTCAATCAAAGTGCCAGTTCCTATATCCTCAAATACTATTTCTCTATCCATTTCTTCGGCGCGAACCACGTATCCATGTGTATTTACTATCTCCACGACAAATTCATACGTCACCGATGCCGAATATTGTGCTACAGAGTTAGTAGAGAATATGAACAGAGATATAGATATGCCAATTATAAATGGAAGTTTGTGCTGTTGTGATTGGAGTGTGAGGGCTGACGCTTTACTCACCGCATCAATTGACTTTTTAAGGTGTTCGTGAACCGTTGGTTTCATAGCTTTATAGCTTTAGTTAGTATTTACACCAAATTTAAGGTGAGAGTCAACCGCAAAAAAGCCATAAGAGTGCAACATTGTTCAGGTGTAAGATTTATCGATATTTTGCACTTTTTTAGATAAATGGTATCAGAAGAACGCCGTACGACTAGAGTCAGCATTAATGGACTCTAATCAAATTATATGAAGAAAATTGAATTATTATAAATGCCAGGCTGGACATATTAGTCTAGTTTGGTGTTAGTAGATTTTCCGCTTACCTTTTTTACAGGTTCCCAGGTACCTTGGTCGTTTTTCTTTTCAATAAGATAATAGTCCACTTCAGTATCCCAGTTATCATAGGAAGTCCATTGAAGCAGCGGTCGTCCATTGATTGTTTCGGACCTAAGAAGAATAGATGATCCTTGTGCACCAGGGTGACTTTCTATTTGACAAGTATTTACTATATCGATCTTGTAATAGTAATTTTGTTCATCAACGCTTACGTTGTTATCAACGTACTGGTGAATGCCTACAGGGATGGAGGCTAAATAGAAAAAGTCTATGTTATCAGTGGATCTAAGAAGGATATACTTACTTACATTACCAGGCATGATTTTGGGTGCCGTCCATTCTGTAAGGACGGCACTGTTGTTTACAACCGTAGTTCTCATTACGTTTGTTTTTTGCGTGGCAAATACATTCTCTGCCGGACTTGCCGTGGACGTATCACTCATAGATATATAGCTTCGGCCACACAAATCAGTTGCTTTGATACGATAAGAATATATATCGGGACATATAATTGAAGAATCTGTGTAGTTATATGAAGTAGGCGGAAGAGTAGCCAAGTGAACAGACAAAGAGCTATTGCCCTTTTGTCTGTAGACCTCGTAACTTCCAACGGAGCAACCAGTATATTGACTCCATTCAACCTCTATCTTGTCTCCGGAAGTGTATGCAGTTACGTTTATGGTGCAATATTCGATCAATTCATCTACGGAGGTCATTATGTCGCACTCATAAACTGCTTGCACTTTATAGCAATAAGAATTCTCTAGCGTATTCAAGCCATCGTCAACAAATTCAAGTGTGCTTTGTTTTTGAAAAGTACCCACAGATATAAAATATGCAGAAAGAATATCTTTTCGATAAACCTCATAATGAGTTAGATAGTCTTCGTCAATATTTTCCCAGATTACCCTGATCGATGTATTGGACAATACGGTTGCCGTGTAAATCACCGGATCAGCCGGTGAAGCCGTATCAAATACATTAATATAGTTTGATTTTATTACCGTATCCGAACATCCATTGGAATTGGTAACAATAAGGCTTACATCGGACAATCCGGTTGTATAGTATGTCATTGAAGGGTTGGGAAAGTGAATGTTATTATGCACCTGCATTGTATCCTGATCAGTTAAATTGGAATTATCCGAAAAGCTCCAGTCATATGTCGGGTCTTCGAGATTGGCAGACTGTGATGTAAAATTAACGTGCAATAGCCAGCACCCTGATGCAGTATCTGACACAAACTGTGCCTCAGGAGATTGGCGCACGAAAATGGTTCGCACAATGCTATCAGAACATCCGAAGGAATTGGTGCTGCTCAATGATATCTGGTAACTCCCGGCATTGTTGAAAAGATATACAGGGTTTTCTGTTGAATCACTTGCTTCGTCATTAAAATTCCACTGGTAGTTATCAGCAAATTGAGAATTATTGATCAAAGTGCAGGCAAAGGGCGTGCACGCTGATTCACGGGGAATAGAAAAATTAGCTGTTGGGTTCGGATATATCAACACGGAATCTGGCAATACATAAGACGATAGACAGCCCAGAGTATCTGTTACGCTAAGAGAAACCGAAAATGCCCCTGCATTATCATATAAATACTGCGGATTCTGCAAAGATGATGAGCCGCCGTCACCAAAACTCCAGCTCCAAGAGGCAACATTTTCTGATTGATCGGTAAAGGAGACGTTCAGTTCTCCACAACCTTCAGTTTCAGTGCTGCTAAATGAGGCCAAAGGCCCAAATAATTTTATATGCTCAGACCGAACAATAGAATCCGTACAACCAAAGGAGTCAGATACCATAAGCGTGATGGAATAAAACCCTGGCATAACGTATATGTGGTCAGGGTTGCTGTTTGTCGACCCTATTCCATCTCCGAAATCCCACAAGTAACTGCTGACATTTTGAGATTGATCTGTGAAAGAGACCAGGGCTGGGGCACATTGGGAAGTATCGGAAGTGAAAAAATCAGCTATCGGTTCATTTATTTGAATTAATGAACTGTAGAATATGGTGTCGGAGCAACCATCGACAGAAGAAACTATGAGAATTACATTGTAAAACCCAGAACTTTGATAAGTATGTGTTGGATGCCGATCTACTGAAGTATTTCCATCGCCAAAATCCCAGAACCAGGATACCGCTCCCAGCGAGTTATCAGTGAAAGATATGTTATGAGGAGAACATCCTATAGAATCACCGATCTCAAATGACGCGGTGAGAACAGAAATATTGGGTAAAGAGGATGTTGCCTGACATCCATTCACGTCCAGAATAGTCAGTGAAACGTCATTGGCGGGCAAAGAATCAAACACGTGAGTGGGGTTCTGATTTGTAACCAAGGGGTTATCATCCCCAAAATTCCAGAGCCATGCCACAGCATTGTCGCTTGAGTCAGTATAGTTAACAGTGACAGGCAAACAATAGTTCACCTGATCAAACCCAAAGTGCGACTTTCCAGCGTTTACCTTAACAGTGTCTGGGCTCATTACAGAACTTGTGCATCCATTTATACTTGCTTCTAAGCTGACCAAGTAGGATCCCGGTAAATAGTAAGAATGCATTGGTACTTCATCAACGGAAGTGGACCCATCTCCAAAATTCCACACATAGCTTTGCGCACCTGTAGAGTTGTTTCCTACCACTACATTTATTGAGTCGCATGCTGTCGTAGCTCCACTTAACGTAAAATCGGCAATTGGTTTGTAGACTACTATACCATTCGTCATCACATAACTGTGTGCACAGCCATTTGTGTCGTTATATATAAGTTCGGGGTAATAAGTGCCTGAATCAGCGTAAATATGCAAAGGAAATGAATCCGTGGAGTAGTTGCTATCTCCAAAATCCCACATCCATGAGCTGCCTCCACTTAATGTACTTGTAAAATGAGCAGTATCGCCTGCGCAGATCTCATTTTCAAAAGAAAAAACGGGTTCAAGAATTCCAGTATATAGGCTACTGGTTGCCAAATCGGTACACCCAATTGAGTCAGTTACCATAAGTGAAATAGTATAGCTCGTATTAATCGCTGGATATACATGGGTCGGATTTTGGTCAGTCGATATAACACCGTTTCCAAAACTCCAATCCCATTGCAGCACATTTAGAGAACTGTCAACTAGCTCCGCACCTATACTGTCGCAAACTGGGAAAACAGTTGCCGTAAATGCGGCTTCCGGTCCGCCGGCAATTATAAAATCATTCATTTCAAGGGTGTCATACGTACCGTCAATGTTCGACACTGTCAGGGAGATATCATAGCTGCCAGGGCTGTTAAAGACATGAATTGGATCAGCAATATTCGATGAATCGCCATCCCCGAAACTCCAGGTATAAGAAACAGCATTTGGGAACTCATTGTAAAAACATACTGTAAACGGTATGCACCCCAAAGCAGGATAACTTATTATCTCATTTTCTTCTGTCCCTTCTTCTTCAACTCCCACAGGCACTCCGGGCATAGGCGACACCTCAATTACCTCAAGCATAAAAGTATCAGTGCACGAGCCATTGCTAACAATTAAAGTTATATTCCAGTAAGGTTGAAACGCATAATAATGGGAAGGGTTTTCCAATGTAGAAGTTGCAGAACTATCCCCGAAATTCCATAACCATGAAGTGGCGCCATTCGAGTTTGCAAAGAGATCCATGTTCATAGGATATAGAGAATCTGAAGCGATGAAGACCGGGCCTGCCAGGCTAGGGCGGGGCTCAACGGTCACCATCTTTGCGGTGGTGTAGAAGCATCCTATAGCGTTGGTTACTGTCAGTATAACTACATAACGGCCGAACCCTGCGTACGCATGTGTTGGGTTTTGAAGTGCAGAACTGCTTCCGTCGCCAAAATTCCAATTCCAGGAGTTGGCGTTTGTTGATGAATCGGTGAAATTTACGGTCAGCGGAGTGCAAAAATTCCAACTGTATGCAAAATCCGATTTCCCTTCGCTGACAATTATCGTCTTATACGCCGGAATATGCTGTGAACAACCCGAAGTCGTCTCGACCACCAATGACACGATATAAGTGCCTTCATTCTGATAAGTGTGATTGGCTTCACCCTGATTTCCAACCGGGCTTCCATCACCAAAATCCCACACCCAGTTTACAGCTCCTGGAGTATGGTCTTCAAAACTCATATTAAGGGGAGCACATCCGGTATATGCAGACGGCTCGATGTAAAAGGGAGTGTACGGTTGAGTTGTTATCAGTTCCAATTTCGTTAACGTATCCACGCACCCGCCTAAGTTGGAAACAATCAACGTGACATCATAGGTACCATCGTTCTTATAGACATGTACCGGATTTTGCTGAACAGATGTGTCCCCATCGCCAAACAACCAAAGCCAGCTTACCCCATCCATTGACGAATCGACGAAGGATGTTAAAAAAGGCACACACCCTGAAGTATCGGTTTCGCCAAAACCGGCCACAGGCTTGGTTAAGGTTGTCATATTTACCCACTCATTAACATCAGAGCAGCCATTAGCCGAAAAAACGGTGAGCACCACGGTATAGCTGCCTGTATCGTAATAAGTATGGCTCGGTTCTTCGGCGGTCGATGTGGTTCCATCGCCAAAATCCCAGAGCCAGGATGTTGCGTTGGCGGAATTGTTAATGAATTTTATGTGGCGAGGGCTACATCTGGAAAATATATTATAAGAGAAATTTGCTATTGGCGGATTTAGAGCAGTAACATATTCATCTAAAGTAAGGGTGTTTACACAACCATTGATGTTCGTAATTATTACCGTAAGGTCAAAACTTCCACTGTCGGAGTAGATGTGAATTGGGTTTCTCAGACTGGATGTGTCGCCATCACCAAAATCCCATAACCATGTGCTGGAGAGGGAGTTGGTGTCATTAAAATTCACTGACAATGGAATGCACCCTGTGGTTATATTGGCTGTTATCACAGGCTGGTATCCAAATCCTACTGAAATATAGTCGTCTTTGACCAAGGTATCAACACAACCATTGGCATTGAGCGTAATTAGTGAAATTGTGTACACGCCCGGATCGTTATAGGAATGTTGAGGGTTTTGGAGGTTAGATAAAAAACCATCACCGAAATCCCATGACCATGAGGTAACTCCGGTTGCATAGCAATTAAATGAGAAAAGGTGATTTAGATTGCAACTAACATTGGTGTCTACGGTAAATTCCGCATCCCAACCGGAGAATATGCTTATATAGGAGGGTTTGGAAATTACAGCATTGCATCCCACATCATTTTGAGCGATCATAGTCACTATATAACTACCGGAATTACTATAGGAGTGGACAGGATTTTCTGTGATTGAAGTATTGCCATCTCCGAAGTCCCATATCCAACTGCTGGAATTATTGGAGTTATTAATGAAAGTGATTGAATTTCCAGAAAGACAAGAAGTAGTGTTTTGTGCATTAAAATCAGCTTCCGGTAGGGTAATGACCGTAACCGCATCCACTGCACTATATGTGTCGCTGGCACCAGAATTGGATGTTACGGTTAGAGAAACTGTATAGGTCCCTGGATTAAAATATACATTCACGGGGTTTTCAAGCGTTGATGTCGCTCCGTTGCCAAAATCCCATAAGTAGCTGGAAGCGTATGAAGAGTTGTTGGTGTACTGCACCGTGAGCGGAGCACATCCTGTATCTGAATCTGCACTGAATAACGCCTGCGGGCTTTGCGGATAGCCAAATGATACAGCCCCGAAAAGGAATGCTGTCACTGTTGCGAATTTAATATTGCTAAATTTTGTAATGCTGATGGATCTGTTATTAGTTGGTTTCAATGGCTCCGATTCATTTTGAATTAGATTATTACCGTTATTTTTCCAGTCTTCTGAAATGATCCTGATTCCTCTCCCGTAGCAAATATTTTGTATACATAAGTATCAGTTTGTACTTTTTCTCCTTTATAAGTTCCGTCCCACTGATGATTCATATCCTCACTTTCAAATATCATTTGCCCCCATCTGTTAAAAATCAGCATCGAGAATTTATTTACTGCATTACCCACCGGCCCAAAAGTTTCGTTTAGGCCATCACCATTAGGAGTGAAAGCATTGGGTATATAAAGCGTAAATTTTTCCAATACATCCACTTGATTTGAAGTACTGTAAACTGTGTTATTTCCCTTCTTATAGGCGGTCACTCGGTACTTACCAGTATTGGAGAGTTCTTGCGCTACACTCGGTGATGCGATAAAACCAATTAGAAAGACTACCAGGGCTATCTTTAGGGTTTTACTCACACTGTCAGTCGACTTTTCAAGGTGTTCGTGACTGCGAAGCGTAAGCGCAGCGCTGACTATCGTTGATTTCATAGGCATTTGTATTATATTCTATACAAATATTCCCTATATAGCGTGCAGAAGCTAACCAACTATATGAAGTCTGTTACTGATGTAAGATTTTGATGAAAATTGCAGGAATTGTCGTTGGCAAGAATGTGGGCTGCAATTTAACTACCTAGGTGCTAGTCTTGGGCAAGCGGGTGGCTACAACAATCGTTTTGTTTTACAAGGAGTCCAGGTAATCCTGGGTGAGCGGTTTATTTACGAAGATTACCACCTGCTTGTATTTTGTCGACTCGTCTTTATCAGACGGGTTTATGGATGTAGTTAGCATTACAATTTTGCTGTGTTGAGTAATTACATTATTTAGCTTCTCAAATTCAGCAAGGAACTGAAAACCATCCATTAAGGGCATGTTGATGTCCAGAAAGATAATTTCAGGAATCAACTTGGTGTCCAGTTTCTTATCTCTTTGCAAGTTTTGAAGATATTCAAGGGCACTTTTCCCACTTGTGTAGACTTGAATACGCTCGGAAAAATTCGTGCCCTCCAACATCTTCTGATTAATTAAATTATCTATCTCATTGTCATCAATGAGCATTGCTGTACTATATCTTGATGCTGGTTTTATTGTTGCCATGTCGATTCGTTTACTAGTTATTGGGTATATTTAATGTAAAGGTTGTACCCACTTTTTCCTTACTTTCTACCTTAATTGAGCCATCTAACTTCTCAAGGGCACTTTTCACGATATACAATCCCAATCCTGTTCCTGATTTTAATTGCGTAGCACGGAAAAACATGTCATAGATCTTTTCCTGGTATTTTTCAGGAATACCCATCCCGTTATCCTCAATAGTTATTTTAACATTGTCAGCCCCTTGAGCGATGCTAATATTAACAAAAGAGTTTTGGGATTTTGACTTTCTATACTTAAGTGCATTCTCAATAAGGTTTCGCAGGATTGTCTTCAACAGGCGTTCGTCACTTATTATGTTTTTTGTTGTATTATCCTTGATCTGGAATTTAGCCCTTTGAAAAATGGCGTGTTCTTTGAAAGATCTAACGATTTCCTCAATGAATGGCTTGGGTTTAAAGGATTTCAATTCTACTTCTCCCTGTCTTATAATTGTAACTTGAGTTAAATCTTCAAGTATTTCATCTTGTTTTGCTATAGCCGTACCGATTAGATCAAAGTATTTTAAAGCAGCTTTGTCCTTTACCTCCTTTAATGCTAAATGGACCAAGCCCTGAATAGACGCGATTGGCGACCTCAAATCATGAGATGCCCTGTAGACAAAGGTATCCAGCTCAGAATTTTTCGCTTTCAGCTGCTCCTCAGTTTTCTTGAGTAGGGTTATATTATGCGCCAAAACCACAATGAGGTTCTTTCCATTTTGTTGAATCCGGCTGGCCGACACGATAACGTGAACCTTTTGACCATTCTTATGAAGCCAGGTACGCTCACCGATTTCATAACGACCATTCTTCATCACATTGCCAACAAAATTTTGAATACTGGTTTTTGGAGCATCTACAATATCAAAGACTGTAAGCTTATCCAGATGTTTCTTAGAATATCCCGTGTATGCAAAAAATGTAGCATTGGCCTCTACCAATACCATAGATTTAGGATCTAGCATATAAATAGCCGCGTGGGATTGCTGTATAACTGATTTATATTTGAATTCGCTCCGTTTTAGCTCGTCCTGCGCCTTCTTCCTTTTGGTTACATCCCGAGAGTTCACCACGATGCCTTTAATAATTGGGTCGTTTAGCAAGTTTCGTCCAACAGATTCCAGATAACGCCAAGACCCATCTTTATGTTTAAGCTTTATCTCAATCATAGCTATCTCATTATCCTTTGTAGTTCCCGACCTGATTTTATTTTTTATAAACGTCTTGTGCTTGCCATCAATGTAATGCAGAATGCTTTTGCCAATCAACTCCGATGGTTTGAAACCTAATATTTTTTTTACGGATTGACTGGCGTAGATGATTT
>NVRZ01000062.1 GCA_002401055.1 Bacteroidota bacterium | reverse complement strand
GAAAGTGATCTGTAATTACAAGCGCTGCCATCGCCTCTACTATTGGAACTGCCCGAGGCAACACACAAGGGTCGTGCCTTCCTTTTCCAGACACCTCTACTTCTTCTCCCTTGGAATTCACAGTCATTTGCTTTTTCATGATTGTAGATACGGGTTTAAACACAACTTGAAAATAGATATCCTCCCCATTGGAAATCCCTGCTTGTACTCCTCCTGAATAGTTGGTGTTCGTTCTGATCTTCCCTTTATCATTGTAAAAGGAATCGTTGAACTCCGATCCGAGCATACCCAAGCCTTCAAAACCCCAACCGAGGTCAAATCCTTTGGCGGCAGGAATACTCATCATGGCTTTTGCCAAATCTGCGTTGAGCTTGTCGAACACCGGTTCACCCAATCCGACAGGTATTCCTGTAACAATTCCAGTAACGACTCCTCCAATTGTATCTCCTGCTTTGCGCACCTCTTCTATTCTGGCTATCATCCTATTTGCAACTTCCTTATCCGGGCATCTAACAATGCTATCCTCAATGGTTGATAAATCCAAGTCCTTATGGCATTTATCCAATTTGATATCTCCAACTTGCGTCACATAAGCATGAATTTTTATTTTCTCTTTGCTTAAAAGCAGTTTTGCAATCGCCCCACCAACAACACGCGACACTGTTTCACGTGCGGAGTATCTTCCACCCCCACGATAATCCCGGTGTCCATATTTTGTTTGAAACGTGTAATCTCCATGGGAAGGACGGAACACATCCTTCAAATGATCATAATCCTTAGACTTTTGATCCTTATTTGGAATTGTAAAGCCTATTGGAGCTCCTGTGCTCTTTCCTTCAAAAATACCTGAGAGAAACTCTACCTCATCAATTTCCTTGCGCTGACTTACAATTTTTGATTGTCCAGGACGACGTCGATCTAGCTCATCTTGAATGAATTCTAAATCTATTTCGAGCCCTGAAGGGCAGCCGTCAATCACCCCACCCATTGCGGGTCCATGTGATTCGCCGAAAGTTGTAAGCCTAAATGCTTGCCCGATAGAATTGCCTGGCATTATTGTTGTTTTTTTAAAGGATTACGAATATACGAATACTAAATAATTGCTACATTCGTGTCTATCGCCAAGGTAATTAGCATTGAAAATTCTTATTAAAAATATCAAGGAACTGGTGCAGGTTGAAACAGCGCCCAGACCAAAAGTTTCCGGTAAGGAAATGTCAGAGCTGAACACGGTGAAGAACGCCTGGCTGTCAATCATAGATGGCAAAATCGATGACTTTGGTTCCATGGACAGCTGGGATGGTGTTGAGGACTGGTCGGATCTAGAAGTGATAGATGCATCAGGCAAGATGGTATTTCCCTGTTGGTGTGATTCCCACACGCACCTGGTTTTTGCGGGAAGCCGTGAAGGCGAATTTACTGATCGCATTAATGGGCTCTCTTATGAGGAAATTGCAAATAGAGGCGGTGGAATTTTGAACTCAGCTAAAAAGCTTCAGGAGACTTCTGAAATTGATCTTTTTCAACAAGCGACGGCACGCCTAAAAGAAATTACTAAGACCGGCACCGGTGCAGTTGAAATCAAGAGTGGCTATGGATTGAGTCTTGACGCGGAATTGAAGATATTGCGGGTTATCAAGAACTTAAAAGAGGAAAGTGATTTGGAGATAAAGGCAACTTTTCTTGGGGCGCATGCAGTTCCACCTGAGTACAAAGAGGATCGAAAAGGGTATATCGATCTAATAACCAAGGAAATGCTACCAATTATCCAGGAGGAGAAGCTTGCAAATTATATTGATGTATTCTGTGAGAAGAACTATTTCTCGGTAGAGGAGATGGAAACAATACTCGAAGCTGGGGCAGCGCACGGGCTGAAACCAAAGGTTCATGTTAATCAGTTTACAAGTATTGGTGGTATCAAAGCAGCGGTTAACTACGAAGCAATTTCAGTAGATCATTTAGAAATAATGAAGGAGTTGGATATTAGGGCATTGAAAGGAGCTGAAACAATGGCAACACTACTTCCTTCATGCTCATTCTTCTTAAGCATTCCCTATGCTCCGGCTCGAAGCATGATAGACAATGGTCTTGCCGTAGCGCTCGCTTCCGATTACAATCCAGGATCTACGCCTTCTGGGAATATGCCATTTGTAATTTCATTGGCCTGCATTAAACAAAGAATGACTCCTGAAGAGGCTATTAATGCCGCTACAATCAATTCTGCCTACGCAATGGAGATAAGTAATACACATGGCTCAATTGCAAAGGGAAAAGTTGCCAACGTTTTTATTACGGACCCAATTCCTTCATATGCTTATCTACCATATAGCTTTGGTAAGAATGTAGTTGAGGCAGTGATATTAAAAGGTAAACTTCAACAATAAATCTTCATGTCTGTATCAGCAAAAGGTCTCGCCCGTTTTTTTGCCAGACAAACTCTTGGACTTATTTTCATGATGGCAGGTTGGTGGAAGTGTTTTGACTTGACTCCAATTGTACACGCGGAGCAAATGTTTATCAATCCAGGAGAAGATCTATGGATACCGAATTTCATATTATGGCCGGTGGGAACGATTATTCCAATAATAGAACTGCTGGCAGGAGGAATGCTCATACTCGGGCTTTTTCAACGATATGCATTGCTTTCCCTCGGCTTCGTGCTCATCATAGTTCTTTATGGCCATTTGCTGATAGACCCTCTCTTCGTTACTGTTAATCACGTTTTCCCAAGAACTATCCTATTGATTATTATTTTTGCCCTTCCGTTATCTGAAGATAAATGGGCTGTTGACAATTTAATAAACCGGACTAAAGGAGAATGAAAAAATTAGTAGAGTGTGTTCCTAACATCAGTGAAGGTCGAGATGCTGCTAAAATTAAGCAGGTTACGGATGTAGTTGAGAAATTTGATGGAGTGAAACTCTTGGATGTCGATGCTGGAAATGCGACCAATAGAACAGTAATCACCATTGTTGGCGAACCTCAAAAAGTGGTTGATGCTGCATTTGCCCTTATCAAAAAAGCAGCTGAGGTAATTGATATGAGCCAGCATTCTGGAGAGCATCCTCGTTTTGGTGCTACCGATGTATGTCCTTTTATACCCATTGCTGGAATTACGATGGAAGAAGCAGCCGAGTTGGCCGTTCAGCTAGGAGAACGTGTGGGAAATGAATTGGGTATCCCCATCTACCTTTATGAGAATGCTGCTAAAGTAGAAGAGCGTAAAAACTTGGCGGTTTGCAGATCTGGAGAATATGAAGGATTGGCCAAGATTTCAGAGGAAAGATGGAAACCTGATTTCGGCCCGGCAGAGTTCAACAACAGTGTAAAAAAAACCGGATTAACAGCGATTGGAGCCCGTGACTTTTTGGTTGCTTATAACGTAAACCTTAACACAACATCAACCAGAAGAGCAAACGCCATTGCTTTTGACATTCGCGAAGCGGGTAGAGTAAAGCGTGAAGGCAACCCAATAACTGGCAAAGTTGTTAATGACAAAGATGGAAATCCGTTGCGAATACCTGGAAAGCTAAAAGCAGTAAAAGGAATCGGCTGGTATATTGAGGAGTATGGAATTGCTCAGATATCTTACAACCTTACCAATATCAACATCACTTCTGTTCATGAAGCCTTTGACGAAACCTGTAAAAGTGCAATCGAAAAGGGAATAAGAGTTACCGGATCTGAATTGGTTGGGCTCATACCGCTAAAGGCAATGCTCGATGCTGCGGACTATTTTTTAAAAAAACAGCAACGATCATTGGGGATTTCTGAAAAGGAAAAAATTAGGATTGCCATTAAATCACTAGGACTCGATGATCTAGCCCCATTCAACCCAAAAACAAAAATTATAGAATACATGCTTGAAGAAGAAAACAATGATCAATTGATAGCAATGTCACTGAATAATTTTGCTGATGAAACCGCCTCAGAATCCCCAGCTCCTGGAGGCGGATCAATTGCGGCTTATGTTGGCGCCATGGGCATATCGTTGGGCACTATGGTGGCGAACTTATCAGCACATAAAAGAGGATGGGACGACAAATGGGAGGAGTTCTCAAAATGGGCAGAAAAGGGGCAAGCACAAAAAGCACAACTCATAAAACTTGTAGATGAGGATACACAAGCTTTTAATAGGATTATGGATGCCTTTGGCTTGCCAAAAGGTTCTGATGAAGAGAAATCTGCTCGTGACGAAGCCATACAGACTGCGACAATAGGAGCAATTGAGGTACCATTTAAAGTGATGGAGTTCGCACTGCAATCTATGGAAGTGCTTAAGGCCATGGCAGAAAGTGGGCTACAAGCCTCTATTTCTGATGCGGGCGTTGGAGCACTTTGTGCACGATCTGCTGTGATAGGAGCTTTCTTAAATGTAAAGATCAATACTTCTGAACTCAAAGACGAAAATTACAAGAATGCTATATTAAAGAGAGGTAAGGAAATTCAAAGCAAGGCTATTAAAATGGAGGGCGAGATACTTGAAATTGTAGAGGGTAAATTATAGCATGCTTGAATCAGATAACCATCTGAGTAGTTTTACCGTATAGTCTTAGACTGCTCGCCTTTATAAAGGAAATTACAAAAGATGACTCCATCGGCATCAATGAAAGAATGGCTTAAGAGAATCATTTTCTTTTTTCCGTTCAGATTATTTGTGGTACAGTTCAAAAAGAACTTGGTACTCCTGCTCGCTTGGGTGCTGCTTTTTGGGTTCATCACTGAATCCTTGGCCAGTAAATACGGCATCCCCTATTTATTTCTTAGTCCTGAGTATCACGGAAAAGTAGGATTCATCTCCTTTTTTATCGTTGGAATGTGCCTCGGCGCTTTCATAATGACCTTCAACATAGGCAGCTATGTTACGAATGGGTCCAGATTTCCCTTTCTGGCAACGCTAAACAGGCCCTTTTTAAAATTCAGCATCAACAATATTATTATTCCCGGCACTTTCATTGTAACATATATCACGACTCTCTCAATTTTCCAATACGAAAATGAATACAAGGATTTCGGTGAAATATGTTTAGACGTTGGCGGACTACTGGCAGGGATATTCCTATTTATGAACTTCACGTATATCTATTTTTTCTCTACCAATAAAAATCTGTTTATGCTTTTTAATGTTAAGCGCTCTTCAGATCCTACAGAAACAAACGCTAAACTAAAGAGTCAGCAACAGAAGCAGCGCTGGTGGTTAAAATGGATACTTCCTCCCATTAAAAGTGCGCGTGAGACCAGGGTGCTGACCTATTTAAGTGGGCCCGTCAAGCTAAGGTTAGCGAGAGTGAGCCACCACTATGACAAATCCCTTATCATTCAAGTATTCAATCAGAATCAGAACAATGCGGCTCGCTTTCACCTGATCTTGTTTGCCGCCCTATTAATTCTGGGCTTCTTTAAGGACATGGAAATATTTGAAATTCCCGCAGGCGGAAGTTTAATTCTATTTCTTACTCTGATCCTCATGATCATATCAATTTTGCATACATGGCTACGAGGATGGTTTATGGCTGTGTTTCTCACAATTATTATTGTTGGAAACTACTATTCTCAATTTGAATTTTTTGATTTTAGTAATAAGGCATACGGGTTGAATTACGAGATCAATAAGGCGGAATACAGTCATCAGGCTATGCAGATGCACTCCAACAACATGGACAATTTCGTTGATGACAGAGCACACACCCAGAAAATTCTTCGAAAATGGCGCGTGAAGAACTACATGGGCGATGCGAAACCAAAAATGATTTTTATCAATTGCAGTGGAGGTGGATTAAAGTCGGCGGTTTGGACCTTGGCGGTGCTGCAGCATGCGGATGGGGTAACTTCAGGAAGACTCATGGAGCAAACTCAACTAATTACGGGCTCATCAGGTGGCTTGATTGGTGCAAGTTATTTCCGAGAGCTATTTCTGCGATCGAATATGGGTGAAACGAAGCAAATTCACCGGGCACATTACGTGGATAATATGGGGAAAGACTTGCTGAACCCCATCGCATTCAGCCTGAGCATTAATGATTTCCTCCTGCGATTTACAACATTCAAAGATGGAGGCTATACCTACGCAAACGACAGGGGAATAGCATTTGAGCGGCAACTGGATGTGAACACGGAAGGTATTCTGAACAAAAGACTTATTGATTATCAAGTGCCTGAGAATGCCTCCTTCATACCTATGCTCATCCTTTCACCTTCTATTGTCAACGACGGCCGTAGGTTACTCATTTCGCCTCAACCTATTTCATACTTGACACAGAACAGGTCAACGGATAAAATAAGTGGCAACCCCCTAATTGAGGAAATTGAGTTTATGCGCTTCTTTTATCATCAAGACGGCGATAACCTGAGTTTCTTGAGCGCTCTGAGAATGAGCTCTACTTTTCCTTACATCATGCCTTTGGTGTCCTTGCCTTCCACACCCGTTATTGAAGTTATGGACGCAGGAGCACGTGACAATTACGGTCTAAAAACCACAATGAAGTTCATACATACCTTTTCGAGGTGGCTGGAGCTCAACACCTCTGGTATAATCATTATTCAGATTCGAGACAGACCTAAACTTGCTGAAATAAAAGACGCGAGAAGAAAAAGGACAATAGCTCAGAACATATCCACGCCTGTAGGAAATTTCTATGAAAACTTGTTCAATATCCAGGATTACACGAATGATCAGCTGCTGTACTATGCTAATCAATGGTACAATGGATCGATTGAAGTGATTGACTTTGAATTGAAGCTGTACTACGACGAAAAAATATCATTGAGTTGGCATTTAACCAATAAGGAAAAGGAAAGAATAAAAGGCGCGCTAATGGATACCAAAAATCAGGATGGACTGAGAAGAATAAGTGAGCTGTTGACTCCTCAATAGTTTAATACATATCTAAGCTGCTCCTTAAATCTCTCTTTTGGAAGAAAATTTGTCTCTAGTGTATCGGTAAATGGTACCGGGGTATCTAAACTCGCTGAGCGCATTATAGGAGCATCCAGAAATTCAAAACACTCTTCATTGATAAAAGCTGCTAGCTCTCCTCCTATTCCACCAATCAGGGTGTCTTCATGAAGTATAATTGCCCTTCCCGTCTTTTTAACCGACTTTATTATTGCTGATTTATCGAAAGGCATTAGTGTGCGAAGATCTATCAGGTCAGCAGATATATCAGGGCTTGCTATAAGCTCCTCAAGAGCCCAGTGGACACCGCTGCCATAGGTGATAATAGAAACATCCGATCCCTCTTTGATCAAAGCTGCCTCTCCAATTGGAATGGTATAGTAATCATCGGGCACATCGCCTCTAATGCTTCGGTACAAAGCCTTGTGCTCAAAGTACATGACGGGGTTGGGATCTTCAATACTTGCTGCCAGTAAGCCCTTCGCATCACGCGGAAACGCCGGGTACACAACTTTTAGACCAGGAGTGTGAAAAAACCAGGCCTCGTTTGACTGAGAATGAAATGGGCCAGCATTGACTCCAGCTCCAGTAGGCATTCGTATAACGACATCTGCATTTTGCTTCCACCGCCAATGTACCTTAGCAAGATTATTGATTATCTGGTTGAATCCACAGGTAACAAAGTCGGCGAATTGCATTTCCATAACCGACTTGTACCCATTTATAGACAATCCGAGCGTAGCACCGACAATTGCCGATTCACAAAGCGGAGTATTCCTGATTCGATCGGCGCCAAACTTTTCTACAAATCCCTCCGTCACTTTAAACACACCCCCATATTCCGCAATATCCTGACCCATCACAATCAGATTATCATATTTCTCCATGGATTGCTCCAGTCCGTCTTTTACTGCATCAACCATGCGTAGTTCTGATACCTTCTCTGATTCAGGCTCTGTAATCGTGAATTGATACTTCTGAAAGAGATCATCATATTCCACGTCCGTATTTGCAAAAACAGTCTTTTCAGCGAAGGCAATCTTCAATCCATCTTCTATTTCTGCAGCAATAGTCTTTCTTATTCCTTCTAACGACTTTTTGTTGAGTACCTTCTCCTTTAAAAGATAGTTCTCAAAATTATCTACAGGGTCTTTCTTGGCCCATTCCACGAATAACTCTGGTGGAATGTACTTTGTTCCTGATGCCTCTTCATGTCCACGCATTCTAAATGTCATGCATTCCAAAAGAATCGGCTGTGCTTTCTTTCGAATTTTTTCTGTTATTTCCTGAACGGTGTTGTACACATCTATTACGTTATTTCCATCAACTTGCACTGCACTTATACCATATCCTTTGGCTTTATCAATAAAACTCTTGAACTTAAATTGCTCTCTCGATGGAGTAGATAAGCCGTATCCATTGTTCTCAATGAGAAAGATAATTGGCAGGTCCCAAACCGCCGCCACGTTAATCGCCTCATGAAATTCTCCCTGGCTACTGCCTCCATCACCAGTAACCACCAGAGTCACTTTCTTATTCTTGGTGAGAAGATCGCCCAACGCCACTCCATCAGCTACTCCCATTTGAGATCCCAGGTGCGAGATCATACCAATGATATGATGTTCAAGACTTCCAAAGTGGAATGACCGGTCCCTGCCTTTGGTAAAGCCACCGGCCTTGCCCTGAAATTGAGCAAACAATCTATTAAGTGGCACATCCCTTACAATGAACATACCGAGATTACGGTGCATGGGAAGCAGGTAGTCATCACTGTTCATAGCCATCACGGCACCCACCGAAATGGCTTCTTGGCCTATACCCGAAAACCATTTGGATATCTTGCCTTGCCTCAGGAGCAAGAGCATTTTTTCTTCAATCATCCTCGGCTTGAGGATACTGGTAAAAAGTTTGATTAGAAAATCGTCAGTGAGCTTTCCGCGATCGTATTTTATTGCCATATCAATCACCTTAAATCTATTTGAGCTTAATTCGATCTTTAGCAGTGAAATGCGCATTGGCATCGAAAGCTTTCGCCGCAGCGCCGTTTCTAATAATTCTAATGGTCTTCATCACATCGCCTTGAGCAATGACATTTACCACTTCAAGTCCAGAAATTACATAACCGAAAACGGTGTGCTTTTTATCCAGCTTGGGAATGGCTTTGTGCGTGACAAAAAACTGGCTTCCATTGGTGCTTTTTCCAGCATTGGCCATCGATAGTGTTCCGGGCCTGTCGTGCTTCAAGCCTTTTACAAACTCATCCTTGAAGTAATAACCACCATTGCCGAATCCTTTTCCCTCAGGGTCTCCCCCCTGAATAATTCCATCTGCAATCACCCGATGAAATGTAAGTCCGTCATAAAATGGCTTGCCTTTTTCTCTGAATGTATTGCTCATGGTACCCTCTGCCAATCCCACAAAATTGGCTACGGTCATAGGTGCTTTTTCAAATTCCAGAGAAACAATGATCACACCTTTTGAGGTTGTTATCTCTGCAAACAATCCGTCTCCCAAGTCAGATTGAGCTTGAGCATAACTAATCATAACAATGCCAAGAATCAAAAAGGAAAAGTGCCTGTATATGGTTTTCATTTAGTAGGAGATTGATTCTCCTCCTGCGCTTCGGGAGCCTCAGCGTTCAGGCGGATCGCAATGACGTGTCCTGACGGGTATTGAGTCATTGTCAAAATTATTGTCATTGTGGATGGTATTTCCGAACAGCCTCGGCCATCACCTTCTCTCTGTCTAGTGTCATAGTCTTTGTACGCTGATTAACATACATTTCCATCTGATCTGTATAATGTGGACTGTCCTCTTTGTTAGAAGCGCCATAGGCATTTACTGTCTCTATCTCCACTCCGTCTTTGCTGAATCTTACCAACTCGATATAAGAATCACCATGTCTCGATTTTAGAATTCCCTTTTTATGGTAATCAACATGCATAGCGGCCAGGATATCAGGACCTCCGCCAACTGGAAGTGACACATCACCCCGAATATGACGTTGCATATCTCCCAATGGAACATGTACCGTTTTAAAATGTTTTTTAAGATGCTCTTTTGCAAATGTTAATGCTTCCACTACAATAGCCTCATCCAGCTGCGACACTCCCGGCAGCTGACCTCGTTTGAACATCTCATCCACCAACCACTTAATAGCGAGCAAAGCCAGCGAGGCAGGTTCGCTCTTGATATCGGTGCTTCTATCCCAATTCAGTAGCATGGTAATCTCCTCTTCCATATCAGGAAATTTGGTAGGGTCAAGTGTCAGCAGTTTTTCAATACCCAACATGAAATTATTATGAGCTGGTGTGGCGAACTTCAAATCATATTTGATATTTTTAAAGTCATCGTAACTCAATTTATCATAATTAGCAATAAGTTCATGGTATCTTAAGCTTCGGTTATTATCGTCTGTGAGAAAGCCCATTGTTTTGTCAAATTTCTCTGGGTCCAGATTATTCTCTGGGCAAGTGACATTAAAGGGAGTATTATTGGTGTTTACAAGATAACCACATTCTGGATTCAAAATTTGAGGTAAATCCTCTCTTGGATGCCACTTGGGCTCCCACAAAGTAGCAGATGTATCGCCAGGCAGTACTTTCGTCCAGTCGTAAGCTGGGTTTCTGTAAGCGAATAAACCATTTGAGAGGTAGTATATGTTGTCCTCTCGATCAGCGTACACAATGTTGATTCCGGGAAAGGCTTGCATATCCAATGCCTTGCTGAACTCCTCAAAATTCCTCGCTTTATTCATATGGTACCACTGCTCAGCGGCACGGATATCCATATTTGCTGGAAACCTCACAGAATAAAAGCCATCATCATTTTTAATGGTTGTGCCGTACTTGCTCCAATAAAATTTTTGTTTAACCCGAATTTTCAAGAAACCAAGCACCTTGACCTTCATCTTTATCGGTCGTTCTTCAAGCGTCTCCCATTTGCCATCGTATTTGTATTTCAACTTTTCCGTTGGGTGCATGGTGAGTTTGTACACATCATCCAGATCAGGGTAATTCAATGTATGCCCCCACCCGAGGTTCTCATTCACACCCACCATCATTCCCACTCCACCTGGAAAATTTGCGCCTAAAATATTGAGCCCTTCATCACTCATAAGATGCGCCTCATACCAGGCAAATGGACCCTCCAATGGTTGATGCGAGTTGATGGCCAGGTAGGTTTTCCCATCTTTGGTTCGAGAGCTAGAAACCGCCATTCCATTAGAACCTATTCCATGCTGAATTTCATAATTCTTAATATGGCCCTTGAATATTCGGTAAAAATCGTAATGAACATGTGTCATGAACGCTAGCGAAAAGGTATAGGCCTTGATCATATCCTTCGGAGTTACGGGAAATATACCCTTAAGTAGTACCTCCTTAGGATGCTTTTCAGCATATGAGTTAACGCCAGCACAATACCCTTCAAGAACCAATTTAAACTTATCCGAGAAGCTTTTATCATAATCCTTTTCAACCAATTCATCAACACCCATTAGGTGACCAAATACATCCACTATGGCGCCATCCTTTCCTTTGTATTCACCCATTCTCTTTCTAACGGGTAAAATATTCTCTTGTAAATTGTGAAAATTATCTTCACACGTTGCCCATGCCAAACCATATGCTACCTCCTCATCTTTTGGCGCATAAATGTGAGGAACACCCCATTTGTCTCTGGCGATGGTTATTGATTCAGGATTTATTTGAGAAAAAGAATATGTAGTAGCGCAGCTTACAAAAGCTAAAATGAATAGAATATAGAATGGTTTCACTTAAGTTTAAGATATTAGAGGGTTATTAATTTTTAAAGACATAAAACGCTTATTTATGTATTTATTGTATCTGATTATGATCCATTATTGCACTGATATAAATGCAAAGAAATAGAGATTAGGGCTAAAATTAATAATTTCAATTCTACCTTTGATAAATTTCAATAAGTGAAAGCTAGATTTAGCCAATATATATATTTAATAATCATTTTCATTCTTGCAATTGCTAGCTTCAATGATGCGCTAGGAACAAGCAAGATAGACTCCTTAGAAGCGAAGCTGAAGAACTACAAAGACCAAACCAAGCTCGATACTACCCATTTAAAAATCTTAAATTCTCTCTCGTGGGAGTATAAAAACAGCAATACAGTTAAGGCCCTTGCCTATGGGAAGCGAGCATTGCTATTGGCGAGTGAATACTTGAACAGCGTAGGTAGTATTGAGGAAGCGCTTGTGCTCAAAAGAGCCAAGGCCGCCAGTTTAAATAATATTGGAGTTGCCTACGACTATCAGGGTAGCTATGACAAAGCCCTTGAATATTATATCAAGGCACTGCGCATTAATGAAATCATAGATGACAAGAAACGCATAGCTACAAGTCTGAATAATATTGGAGTGATCTACTACTATCAACACAATTTTCAAGAAACATTAAGATATTACAAAAGAGCTTTAAAACTGAGAGAAGAGCTTGGAGATGAGCCTGGAATTGCCGGAAGCCTGAATAATATCGGGTTGCTTTACATTAACCAGGTGGACAAGTCTAATGATCCAAAAAATCTTGGAAGCGCCATAGATTATTTATTGAAAGCTCTTGAAATAAAACAGAAACTTGGCGAGCCCCGTTCCATCGCAAGAAGTTTAGGCAATATTGGAACTGTTTATAAATACCGAGCCAATTTAACCAACAACTCGGAAGATTATGATACAGCGCTAGACTATTACCGGATGAGTCTTTCCATATTCGATAGTTTAGAAGACAAGAAGGGTATGAGCATAACTTATTCAGATATAGCTGATGTTCACCATAGATTGGGTAAGGATCATTTGGCTCTGAAATTCTATAATATAGCGCTGAATGAAGCTAAGGATGTTGGAGGCATCAACGAAATAAGAAATGCATATCAGCAACTGTCAAATATCTATGAAATAACAAAAGAATATAAAAAGTCCTTAAGGTACTATCAATTGTATTCTCTGATGAAGGACAGCATGCTTGACGAAAAATCTAGCCTAAAGCTGGCTGAGATGCAAGCCAAGTTGGACAATAAATCGAAGGAAAGTCGCATAGAACAACTTTCGAAAGAAAGTAAAATAAGCCATCTGGAAGCCAGCGAACAAAGGATATTTCGAAATTTTTTAATAATCGTTCTGCTTCTTGTGATAATACTTACGGTATTCATTTACATGCGCTATCAAGAGAAGAAGAATGATAACAAGGAGCTGGAAAAGCTATCGCTTGTCGCCAGTAAAGCAGAAAATTACGTCATTATTACTGATGGGGAGGATAAAATAGAGTGGGTTAATGCAGGGTTCACAAGAATAACTGGCTACAGATCTGATGAAGTATTAGGGAAAACTCCTCAGGAAATTCTAAGGGGAAGCGATACTAACCCAGTTACCGGTAGGAGGATC
>NVRZ01000061.1 GCA_002401055.1 Bacteroidota bacterium | reverse complement strand
CGTACTCGATCATAAAGTAAATTTTTTGCTCCTTGAATAGCTCCCCGCCTTGTATTACCACCAATTGCTCATCAACAATTTTCATTAAGCCAACACCATCCTGCTGAACGTATATGGTGCTATCAACGTAAAACATCAGATGAAATCTGACACCAGGCTCGGTTTTACTATTCCACACCTTTATTGTATCACCTGTCCACAAGAATATTTTATTAAGTGATTGAAAATACACGCCATCAGCTGTAACATAATTCGTCCACACATCGAAAAAATCATGATCTTTCTTGGCAAGGTATTTTAGGAGCGAAAAATATACCAACTCACCAGTAGAGTCAGGTGCCAAATAGCCAAAATCACTCTGGGCGCCAACATAAATCGTACCTTCCTCACTGATCGATAGAGATCGGATATTCGGATCATCTGGCAATACAATTTGCCTCCACTTCTTACCATCATATTCCAGGATACCTTCATTATTGGCGATATACATAACGCCTCTATGATCCTGAACGATGGCCCAGTTTTGTGGCATGGCTCCGTACTCGAGTGGAGAATAATTGGTTACCGGGAGGTACCCTTTCTCCATTCCTATCTTGTTCAGTCTGGTTTCAACCTTTGTTTTTGTACTCGGCTGCGCGTAAGCATACGCAACCATAAAACATATAACTGATAAAACAGCAAATGACCTTATCAACAAATGAGCTCTAGTAATTAGATTAGTAAGAGTGGTCGTGAAGTACTGCAACTGTCGAATAGATTAAGTTGAATAGACGGGATGCAAAATTAACAAAAACTCCCTTCTTCCCTCAATCAAGTGCCCTGCTCTATAATCAGTAATAAAGCCAACTTAAAATGATGGTTTGAAACTACTCGATTATTACCTTTTTGTGGACAATACCCTTCTCTGTTACAATCCTGAGATAGTATATCCCAGCACTGTGGTTGGATATATCTATAACCTGATTTGTATAGCCAGTTCCTTTTGAGGATATGCGCTTGTATATCAACTCCCCTTTAATATTATAGATGGATAGCGCAACAGGAGATTGAACTTCTTGCTTAAAACTTAGAATAAAAGTACCCCGGTTTGGATTTGGGTATAATTCAACCAAGTTATTCAGATCATTGTCTTCAATTCCAACGTTTTGATTTACCGTAGCTGTAGAAATTATGCTGTCTCCACTGCTGTCAAAAACTGTTACGTTGAAAGTGTTGGCGCACAGTCCAGTAGCAAGTGAACTTGTTTGCACAGGCGACGTACCCCAAACGTATGTGTATGGAGGGGTGCCCCCCGAAACACTTGCTGTTGCCGTACCATCACATGTGTCTGCGCTAGTATTTGTAGAGGTTGTAGCCATAGACAACGTTACAGGTGGAGCCACAGAATTAACAGATGTAGAGTTTGATTTTGATGAATTGTAGTTTTTAGCTTTGAAGGCACTACAGCCACCGAAAGGATGCTGAGCAGCAATAATATAATGGGAAGTTCCTACCGGCGGCGAAGAATGAGTATAGGTAAAACTATTTCCCGATACAACAGTCAAGGCCGTTAAGACATCTGGAGCAGGTCCACTGTAAATCACATATGAACTAATTGGCAATCCACTGTAGCCATCCCAAATCAAGTTGTAACCACCACCAAGCGCTAAGTTTATCGTCAAGTGAAGGGTCTTATGAATACTGCTTAAATCAGATTCTTGCCCACACAAATCAACAGCCGATATTTTGTATCGCCAGGATTTCAATCCTGGATCAGAGAGTGAATCATGAAACACGCTAACGGAGTCGAGAGGACGTGTACCAATTAGTTGATAATTACCACTTTGGGTTCCCTCTTTCCAAATGTTAAAGTAATCAATCCCAATAGTCGTATCCTTCTCCCACACAACCAGATTTTTTCCTGTAATACTATCAACAGTTACCACGCATATTTCTTGCACGGCAGGTACTAAATCTTCAATATCTACCACTATAGCTGCCTCGCAAGAGGCTGCATCCGTTACAGTTACCGTGTACTGGCCAAGTGTTAATCCACTTACATCTTCGGTTGTATCAGTATTCGACCACAAGAAGGCGTAAGGTGAAGTACCTCCGCTAGCAATGATATCAATTGCTCCAGCAGTTAAGTTATTGCAATCGGTCGAGGTGGTAGACAGAAGTGTAAGCGCAGGCCCCCCGACATTGTTTACAATAATTGGGGCCACAATTGTACAACCATTGTTATCCGTTACAGTTACTGAGTAGATACCTGCGGTTAAACCAGACTTTATCTGATCTGTACCTCCGCCCTGCCAGTTGTAGCTATATGGCAATGTTCCTCCACTAACTACAACAACAGCACTTCCATCAGAAACTCCGCAAGTTGCATCAGAAACAACCGAAGTGCTTGCCATTGGATATGGCGCCGTGATTGTATAACTCTCAGCAGCGACGCAGCCTAGGGCATCTGTTACGGTTAACTCATATATTCCTTCCCCCAAGCTGTCTATGTCCTGTGATGTCTCTCCATTTGACCAAATGATGCTATAAGGGGTCGTACCACCTACTACCAATATATCAATCACGCCATTTTGCTCTCCGGCGCAGAGATTATTGGTTTGTGAGGTGAGACCTATACTAGGCCCGGTATCACTATCCGTGATATCTATCGTAGCATAAGCTACACATCCATTTACATCAATTACAGTTACATATGTAACCCCTGAGGACAAGTTCGAGTCTATATCAGTTGTATCTCCACTAGACCAAGCATAGGCATAAGGCGGATAACCTCCTGATACACTGCTAACTGTAGCAATACCATCTGTATTTCCGCATGTAGAAGGACTAATTTCTACAACCGCGATCTGAAAAGATTCAACTATTGACACAGTATCAAGCGTTGTGCAATTGTTTACATCCGTAACTGCTATAGTATATAAACCCAAATCGAGGTTTGAAGCCTCAGTTGAAGTCGATCCAGAAGACCATGTATATGTGTACGGCGCGGTTCCGCTAGTTGCGACCACAGTAGCAGTTCCATTCGAAGAATCACAATAAACTCCAGTTGAAGTTATGCTAAGTGTAGGAAATGTATTCACCGTGGCGCTCAACATAAATGTATCAACGCATCCAGCAATTTGTGACACAATTAGAGTTCCGGTTTGGGTTCCAGCTGTTAAGAATAAATAGCTGATTGTTTCTCCGCCAGTATTCGATGTGTAATCTGTTGTTAAGTCCCCGTTAAAGTCCCAATCCCAGGTTGAGCCAGATTCTATGAGGGTTGATAAATCCGTGTACGCAGTACTATCACCCAGGCAAGGATCGGATATTGCTACATTAAACACAGGTGTCTGGCAAAAGAATTCATCCGCTCCAATATCGGGATTGACAAGGTCTCTTGCTTGGCCATCAATATCGTCTGTGATACCAACTGGAGTAGCCGCACCCATAAGCGCCAGAGCGCCTACGTGCAGATCGGTAGCCGAATTATAAACTGGATTTACACTTATTGAATTCGCATCCATACCACTAGCCGTTTGCAAGTCAGCGAAGGTTGCTGTATTACCACCCCAATAACCAATGTTCGTGCCTCCACCAAAGATGTTATTAAAATCTGTAGATGTTATGGCTGTAGTTGTTGATACATAGAAAGCGTAGCCCGGTCCTGTATTAACAAAGTTATTGTTCTTAACAGTCACATCCGTTCCACCACTTCCAAGATAGAATGCTCTGCCACTTGTACTGGTTGATGTAACATTAATATTGTTATGCCAAACGTCAACGTAACTTGAGTTATATAATCTAATTCCGTATGAACTACCTCCTCCACCAACAGAACAAAAGTTGTTTGCAACTACGCCTCTAAACGGTGCAGAGCCATTACATAGATAAATGTAAATACCCGTATAATAATCACTGCTCACCACTTTATTTCCAATAACCTTGAATTTACTGTCACAGTCCGAAAGAAGAATTCCATTATAATTTATTCCACTGTTGCTGCAATCATTCCACATAACAATTGGAGCACTACAATCTTCCAGGCGTATTGCATTGGTTTTCGAGCTCGTGATAATATTATTGGTAACAACTATCCCCGAAACGTGCAAGCTATTATCTCCATTAATATAAACGCCCCATTCTCCTTCGCTAAGAAAATTATTGTGAATTCTAATGTCGCTTATCTTATCATCAAAACTGTGAATAAGTGAAGAGCTGGCATTAGGAGTTCCGGAAATTATATTGTTAAGAATATTGACATTGGTTACGGATCCATTTAAGTTTATAACCCTACTGAAACTACTGCCAGTCGCTATCAACGTCATATTTTGAATGGTAACGTAGCTTGCTCCGTACAATCTAAAAACATAATCATCCCCTGAAACAGCAGCATTGTAAGTCAGCACCACGGAAGAAGAATCTCCATTTTCTGATTGAAATACAACAGTATCGGTTGCACTTGATCCGGATATTGGTAATACTATAACATGCTCGGTATAAGTGTCAGGCCTGACATTAAATGTAACTACGCCAGCAATTCCCCTTAAACTCAGGTCATCAACCGCGGCTGTAAAGTCTATATAATCCGGCGATGTACCACCAATTGTATAAGCTCCAATTAACGGGGTTACTGAAGTATCCGGCGTAAATTCATCTGCTCCCATATCCGGATTTGTTCCACTCCTTGCATCTCCATCAATATCCAACGTTACACTTCCAATTGGTGTTCCCAGATCATTAACAAACGTACTTTGTACATGTAAGTCAGAACTTGAAACAAAAACGGGGTTCAGCGAAATAGAGCTGACATCCATAGAATTTGCACTTTGAAAATCAGCCAAAGTGGATCGGGCGGCACCATTCCAGTAGCCTACAAAATTCCCTGTGGTAAATAAATTATTAAAATCAGATGAAGTGATTGCTGTTCCATTGTTGGCATAGTAAGCATATCCACCGCCAAAATTGGTAAACATATTGTTTCTCACATCTATAAAAGTTCCATTCAAATTATAATATCCTAAACCAGATGTTAAGCTTGAACTAGAAATCCTTGTTGAATTATGAAAAACATTTACATAATCGCTATACCTGGTATAGATACCGTAAGCAGCAGCAGTTCCCCCTGCTATTACTATATTATTGGCCACCAATCCCCTATTTGAACTTGTGCCGTTACAATAGTCAATTTTCAATCCACCATCCGTACCTAATGCAGCTGTAATTTTATTAAACGTTAATATAAAGTCATTCTCTACGTCGTTTAAATGAATTCCAGTAAACCCCGAATGACCGACCACATCAACAGTGTTGTTCATCACCACCGCCGCATTCATGTCTTCCAAGTACATTCCATACTCGCTCTGTCCGGAGAAATTATTATTGCTGATATTGATACCACTGGACAAAATAGCATCAGCGCAATCCATTCTGATTCCATAATATCCACTAGAGAAAAAGTTGTTTTGAATAGAGATATTATTGAAGTAAGATTCATTACCAAGTACCGTTGCGTCGCTTGATACACTCGTATTTCCAACCAATTCACAATTGTAAATACTGTCCCACTTTGGGTTGCCAGACAATCTAATAGCCACACCATTACTTGTTCCGGTAGCAGAGATTGTTAGGTCGCGTATAGTCACATAATCTGCAGCTCTAAGTCTGAAAACATATGCACTAGAACTCGCAGCAAAGCTAATGTCAACCAGAGATGAGTCTCTGTTTTCTGATTGGAATATTACCCTACTTGTGTTGCTGGATCCTGTAATCGGATAAACCTGAAATTGTTCGTTATAGCTACCGTCGCGTATATCAAAAGTAACTGCTGCCGAAATCCCCACTATGTTCATAGAGTCAACCGCATCCGAAACAGTTGCGAAATCAGGCGTTGTTCCTCCAACTGTATAAACCCCTGTCAATGGCGTTCCAACTCCAGTAAATTCGTCTGCGCCAATATCTGGCGATCCTGACCTGGTGTCTCCATCTATGTCGGTGCTTAGTCCAACTGTACCATCTCCCATACTCTCCATTGTATTGACATTCGTATGTAAATCTGTCACAGAAAAGTAATTAGGATTAACCGAGACGGAGTTGGCATCTTTTCCACTTCCAGCCTGAAGCGCTGGAAGATCTTCATAGTTTGCATTCCAGTAGGCCAGGTAGTTTCCAGTACCAAACAAGTTGTTGTTATCAGAGACCGCTATATTTGTTGTGCTGTTGGTATAATATGCAAATCCCCAAGCTGAATTTCTAAAAGAATTATTTCTTACGTCCAGGTTACCGCCACTTGCAGCAGAAAAGGCTCTACCACTACTTGTATTACCAAGTACCCTTGTACTGTTATGCCAGATATTCTGGTAGCTGCTTCCATTTGAGTATATACCGTATGACGTGCCGGTTCCACCAAGAGAAACCATATTATTAGAAACCTCTCCTTTCTGAACGAAATTTCCATCGCAATTGAACATGTATATTCCGTAGCCGCCTCCAGTCAATGTAACCGTGTTTTTCTGTATCAGCAAGGAATTATCGATGTACGAAGTATAAATTCCATAAGCAGTTGAGGCCGAGTTATTCATCGTGACACTATTTTCAGCAATCACAGATGCACTCTGGTGTGCCATCCAAATACTATAATAATAATTGTCTACGAACTGATTGTTTTGAACTACATTCCCTACAGATAATACTGATGTGCTCGCACCCCTAAGATAAATACCATAGCTTCCATTGGTAAACACATTGTTTTGAAAAGTATTATTCTCATCCTGCGTATTGTAACTGTATACCACAGCATTATTTGTGCTTGTTGGGTTGTTCCCGGCGCCTACCAATACTGAATTGGTAATCGTATTGTTGCTAGCACCAGCAAGGAAATAAACGACACGTGAGTAAGATGTACCCGTTGTGGCTATAGTAATTTGATTAAAAATTATATAATCTGCGCCATTGAGTTTTACAACAAAATTGTTCGTTTGAGTGGATCCAAAGAACAACAACACAGCCAGTGAATCTTGAGTGCCTGATTGAAAGGTGATCGTATTCGTGGCACTTGCGCCGGTGATCGCCGGAATGGTTAATTGCTCCAGATAATTGCCGTCAAAGACGTTCATTACTACAGGGGCCGAAACGCCTAATGAAACAAGTGAATCGATTGCCTCAGTCCAAGTTGTAAAATCACCACCTGAGCCAACCGTATAGGTACCGGCCAATTGTGCTTTGGTTGAGAAGGAGAATATAAAAAGGATGACAAGGCATAGTATTGATTTTCTCATAATATTTATTTTAAGAGTGTAGATAGAGTGATTGTTATTATAAAGTTAAGCTATTTAAACGAGCTTTATATCAAGGAGCAGTAAAGACGACATCCTTCTAAAAAGGTTGCTTACTACCAGATGTATCCTTAGACCCTGAATTTGAATTCAAATTTTTTCAAGTCTTCGTTGGCTTTTGTAATCTTAGATTTTAAATTTTCCTTAAAGCTGGTAACCCGTTTATATATTTCTTCGTCGCCGATAGCCAACATTTGCGCAGCAAGGATACCCGCGTTTCTGGCTCCATCCAAACCGACAGTTGCAACTGGTATGCCAGGTGGCATTTGCAGAATCGACAATACAGAATCCCATCCATCTAATGAGATAGAAGACCTGCATGGAACTCCGATTACCGGTAGCGCAAAAAATGCCGCCATAACTCCTGGTAAATGCGCAGCGCCACCAGCCCCTGCAATTACTACCCTTATGCCTCTATCATATGCACCTGAAGCAAATTCTGCGACCAACTCTGGTGTTCTATGCGCGGACAAGGCATTAATCTCAAAAGCGATTTCAAGTTCATCCAATACTTTCGCTGCCTCCTGCATCACAGGCATATCGGAAGTACTTCCCATAATAATACTCACTTTTGGATCCATGACCTTCTAAAATTTAGTTGAGGCGCAAAAGTAAAGTAAAAAAGCATAAAAAAATGATGTTTTTACGTTTATGTACCTGAGATAAATACAAATTGATCGCAATCGTCTTTGTTAAAAGTAAATATGAGGAAAAGGTCAACTCGGATGCTACTGAAGGTGACGATTCTAAGTAGGGGGAGGTGTTTAGGGCTTCCACTAAAATCTGAGGCAGCATTTACCGAGTTTACCTATGTTTACTTTGACTATTTAGGAGATCTTGCATTTATTTTAATATCACTAGCTTTTGCTGTTCACTATATTGACCTGATACAACCTTTACAAAGTATATTCCTTTAGAGAAATCACCAAGGTCTATTGTTTCGGAATATGTCTTGGGTTTAAAGGAATTATCATGATACACCTTATTACCTAAAACATCAAATATGACAGTTCTAACCAGACCCGGAGCCTTGGCACTAACCTCTAGAGTAATTTGACCAAAACTTGGATTTGGATATAAGTTCAGATTACTAACAATGTCTATTTCCTGTATACCTACGGGTGCTCCAATCAAGGCAAATACTACTACCGTGGATCCGACAGAATCGGAAACTTGCACACCGTATATTCCTTCGCAAAGACTCGTTGCCGTTTGACTCGTTTGATTCAGCGCATTGCCATCCCATTGGTAAGTATATGGCTGCATACCGCCATTCGCCACAACAAATGCTGATCCATCGCACATGCCTAAAGTGACATTCGAAACAATTGTTATTGCAGATAGCGCCGAGACATTTGAGCCGCTCACAGCGGTAGTGTTAGACTTAGAGGAATTATAGCTCTTTGCTTTATTTGCTGTGCAGCCTGTGTTGTGAACTACTTCTATGGCGTAAATGGTATTGGTTGTTGGTGGTTGGATATCTGTATAGGTGAAATTATTGTTCGTTACCGAGTCTATGGTTTCCCAAATGCCCTGACCTATGCTATCGCGCAAAATTCTATAATATCCAAAACCAAAACCCTCGTAGTTGTCCCATGACATGTCAACAATTCCGCCATTTTTAGCAATTTGAACATGAATGGTTTCATGATAGTCACTTAAAGCACTCTCATTTCCGCAAGCATCCAATGTTGTAATCTTGTATCTATAAGAGGTTATTTTCGGGTTTACACCAACTGAATTATCTTCAAAGAAACTCAGGCTAGTATAAGGTACGCTTCCAACATGCTTATAAACTCCAATTACGTCTCTATATATTCTGAAACTATCAATGTTGGTGACCATCGGTTTTTCCCAAACAATTATATTTTTGATTGAAGAACTGTCAACAGTTACTATACAGATTTCCTGAACAGGCGCAGTCACCGGAATTGTAACAACAGAAGATTCCTGACAACCATTGTTGTCGGTAATAGTTACAGCATAAGAGCCTCCAACCAAAGCCAATTCAGTGGAACTGTTGCCACCATTTGACCAAATGTAAGTATATGGCAAAATACCTCCAAGAACCGATACCTCAGCAATGCCATCAGCATTTCCACAGCTTGCATCAAGAACAGTATTGCTTAACTCCAGATTATCTGGTTCGGTTATGTTTACAGCCGCTGCACCAAGGCAGTTCAGAACGTCAGTGACGTTTACCGCATAATATCCTTTAAATAGCCCAACTGCCATTGAACTTGTGGAGCCATAATTCCATAGGTAGATATAGGGAGGCGTGCCACCATTTGCATGCACCGTGGCGGTTCCATCACCAAACCCATAACAGCTTACCTCTGAATGTGTGATGCTCGCGGCTACCGGCGTAGGCTCACTGATATTTACCGCTGATGTTACCGAAGTACAACCTATTGCATCTCTCACTATGAGGTAATGTATGCCGCCCGCAACATTGCTCCACGAGTTGCTTAATTGATAGCTTACTCCCAAATCCATTGAGAACTCAAGAAATCCCTCGCCGCCAGTTGCAGAAACCGTGATTACACCGTCACTCCCACCATTACAGCTCACGGATGATGTGGCACTTGTAAAAGTAATTTGCGATGGAAGAGAAATTGTAACAGCCTCCGAAACGCTACAACCTGTTGCATCCGTAACGGTTAAGGTGTCAACTTCACCAACGGTTCCTGTAATAGACTGGGAAGTCTCCCCACCGGGACTCCATAAATAGGTATAGAGCGCAATGCCTTCCATAACCACTCCCATCGCCCCCTGCACCGTGTCTCCAAAACAACCCGTACCATTCATTTGAATACTCATTTGTGGTATTTTACTTACAAAGGCATCTCCACCTCCCAACGCTGAAATATTAAGATTGCCCGCTCCTGGCTCAAAGTCGACAGTGTTGTAAAATCTTCCTGTGCTAAAAACATATTGGGATGCATCCAATACGAGAGAGTTTACCCTGCTATATCCTCCTTCAGCAATTTGTTTGGCCCATATGAAACCTCCAAGCGAATCCAACTTACAAAGGAAACCGTAGCCGGAAGCATACAAATTATACTCCGCGGAGACATCTGGGTCGAAATCAACTTGACCATGAAAATAGCCGCCGATATAACAATTTCCAACATTGTCTACTTCAATTACATTGCTTGCGTGACTACTTGTGCCAGCAAGCTGCTTTGCCCAAACAAAATTCCCCCAAGAATCCAATTTGCTTACAAATATATCGGCGTAGCTACTTAGAGCTGTGAGATCAAATACTGCGGTTACATCAGGATCAAAATCGGTAGTACCAGGAAAAGAACCAGTTGTATACACGTTATTATTAGCATCAATTCCAACTGACGTAATAAAAACTGTTCCATCGGTAGATTCGATTTTTTTAGCCCAAATGAAATTCCCAGATACGTCCAGTTTACATAAATATGAAGCGTAGGGATTGGCGTATAAATTGTAAGTGCCAACGTTAGGGTCAAAATCAACAAGACCCGAAAACACCCCGGTCACTATTACATTGCCAGAACCGTCGATTGCCAAGGAAGTGCCTTTATCGGTAGATGTGCCACCAAACTGCTTGGCCCAGATAAAGTCTCCATTGGCATTCAATTTACTAATGAATCCATCTACATTTCCATTTGTTGTTAGGTTGTAAACGCCAGCATCAGGATCAAAATCTGTAGTACCACCAAAATAACCGGTAGTATATACATTACCGAAATTATCAAGTG
The DNA here is from genome assembly GCA_002401055.1 of Bacteroidota bacterium. GTDB lineage: Bacteria > Bacteroidota > Bacteroidia > NORP154 > NORP154 > NORP154. The sequence goes on along the minus strand of NVRZ01000061.1, from coordinate 2,315 downwards.
CAATCGCAATAGCTTCTTCGTGATAGATACCACCGTAAAACTGCTTGGCCCAAATGAAGTTTCCAAGAGAATCAAGTTTTAAAACAAATATATCTGAGTAAGTTGATCCGTTAGATGTAAGGTTAAAAGTGCTAAGCGTATCAGGATTAAAGTCGACTGTACCAGTGAAGCTACCAGTTATATAGATATTACCGTTTGCGCTAATTACCAAGTCGGTACCTTTATCTGTCAAGACACTTCCAAAACCCTTTGCCCATAGAAAGTCACCTGACGCACTTAATTTCATAACAAAGATATCGGTGTAATAAGTACTTGAACCTGCTGCAGTTAGATTATAAGTTGCAGTTGTATCAGGGTCAAAATCAGCTGTACCTGTAAAAGTACCGGTGACATAGGTATTGCCTATATTATCCAAGGCCATGGAAATGCCCTCATTATAATCTGTTCCTCCTATTTGCTTCGCCCATATACATGTGGATTGAGCCGCCGAAGATGTGGCCGCGAGCATAGGAATTATAATCAGCAATTTTTTAATTTTCATATTTGTGTCGTTAAATACTTTGTAGAAGTAGGCTATTTAATAACCTTACGTTATCGTATAATATCTAAAATCCGGTTTTGTCTATGACGCCTTTTTCTATCGATAAAGCTCAAAGCACATCAGCATTGCTGAAAAAGTTGCGATGATGAGAAAAATCTGTGCGTAAAAAAGAATAGATTCTAACCTCTTATTATTTACAATCTTAGTTGATGAAGGGCTCATATCAAGTATGATTCCTATGCGATTAATTAGTGCTTTCATGTGTTTATTTTTTGATTTGTTATATGCAAAAATCCACACATCCATGTTGCCACGATAGTAAAAACACGGCATAATGACATTAAGTTCATTTTTAAATAGAGTGAATACTGGGCCCCATTGTTTGCTCCCGACACAAGAACTTAACGGAATCAGTCAGGTTTGTTAGCAACAGTATTTGGGAATGTTGCTTGTGTAACTGTAATACAAAATTCTTACATTCGTCTCCTGTGCGAGGCATGAATTATTCGGCAAAAATCAAATGGAAAATATTACCGTAAAAGATAAGGAGTTCGAGATTTACATTACTTCAGAGAAGATTCAGGAAGCAGTGAGAACCCTTGCAGCAAGGATTAATGAAGAACTGAAAGGAGAAAACCCTTTGTTCATCAGCGTACTAAACGGTTCTTTCATTTTTGCAGCTGATTTATTGAAGAAAGTGAGCATCGACTGCGGGATTTCTTTTATAAAGTTGGCTTCTTATCAAGGTACATCAAGTACCGGAGATGTCAGAACCCTGGTTGGTCTTGATGAAGACATAAAGGATCGTACCGTTGTTATTGTAGAAGACATTGTAGATACAGGCAACACCATCGTGAATTTGGTAGATCAACTAAATGCAATGGGACCTAAACAGATTAAGATCGCTACTCTTCTTTTTAAACCGGATTCTTATACTAAAGACATAACCATAGACTACAAAGCGCTGGAGGTCCCAAATGATTTTCTGGTAGGTTACGGCCTTGATTATGATGGTTTAGGAAGGAATCACGAGCATATATATTCACTTGTAAGTTCTTAAAATACTGTCATGTTTAATTTAATACTATTTGGGCCCCCTGGTGCGGGCAAGGGCACTCAATCAGAAAAACTTATCGAGAAGTACAGTTTGATTCACTTATCAACTGGAGATATATTAAGAAGTGAAGTTGCTGCACAAACTGATCTAGGATTAAAGGCAAAAGAATTGATGGACCGAGGCGATTTGGTACCAGATGAGATAGTTATTGGAATGATTCGTTCAAAAGTAGAATCCAGCATGGACGCAAACGGTTTCATTTTTGACGGTTTTCCACGCACTATAGCACAAGCTGAAGCACTTGATGCCTTGCTAAGTGAGCTTGGAACTTCAATAACTACGTTGTTGGCACTCACGGTTGATGAGGCCGAGTTAATAAAAAGGCTTTTAAACAGGGGGAAAGATTCTGGAAGAGCGGATGATGCGGATGAGACCATTATTCGCAACAGAATTGCAGAATATGATAACAAAACTGCTCCTCTGATTGGATACTACCAAGAGCAAGACAAGTTCACAAAAATTGAAGGTACGGGAAGTATTGACGATATCTTTAATCGTTTATGTGAGTCTATTAATGTCCTAAATTAATAGAAATGTCTTCCTCAAACTTTGTCGATTATGTAAAAATCTGCTGCAGATCGGGGAATGGAGGAGCTGGATCTTCACATTTTTTTCGCGATAAAATGAACGCGAAAGGAGGTCCTGATGGGGGAGATG
>NVRZ01000060.1 GCA_002401055.1 Bacteroidota bacterium | reverse complement strand
GCTCCAATGACCTCACCTGATGCCAGTGGCTTGAGATATTTTTGTTTTTGCTCTTCCGATCCAAATTTCTCCAGTCCCCAACAAACAAGCGAATTGTTTACCGACATAACAACGGCGATAGAAGCATCTACCTTTGAAATTTCTTCAATAGCGAGCATGTAACTCACCGTATCCATTCCACCTCCTCCGTACTCTGTGGAAGTCATCATGCCAAGGAAGCCCAGCTCTCCCAGTTTTTTGACTTGCTCGGTCGCGAACTGCTGTTTTTCATCTCTTTCAATGACGCCCGGAAGCAATTCCGTCCTTGCAAAATCTCTTGCCGCCTTTCTTACTGATTCCTGTTCCTCTGTAAACTGTATATTCATGTGGAAATCCCTTTTTATTAGGAGCGTCAAAGGTAAATTTTTCATCTGAAAATTGCTAATCTGGACATAAGTACACTAAGTGGCAAAAGAGAAATCAAAATATAGAGTAATTGGACTAATGTCAGGTACGTCATTGGATGGCTTGGACATTGCCTACTGTGAGTTCATTTTGAATAATGGCCAGTGGAGCTTTGATATTGTTGTAGCAGAAACGATAGTATATTCTAATAAATGGTTCAACAAACTTGGTGGTGCAGCAATTTTGCAAGAATCGGAACTGAAAGTTTTACATGAGAAATATGGCGAATATATTGGAACTGAGATCCGTGAGTTTGTTCAAAAGAATAAACTAAGCCCAGAACTGATTTGTTCACATGGGCATACCATATTTCATGATCCGAAAAATGGAATTACCTATCAATTGGGCTCTGGAGAGGTTATATCTAAGAAAACAGGTATTAAGGTTGTATCCAACTTCAGAGCTCTTGACGTCTCATTGGGCGGGCAGGGGGCACCACTGGTTCCGGTAGGAGACAAACTCTTGTTTCCAGAGTATGAATATTGTCTGAATTTGGGAGGGTTTGGCAATATTTCCTTTGAAGAGTATGGAGAGAGAAAGAGCTTTGACATCTGCCCTGTGAATATGGCCCTGAATGAAGTTGCAAGAGAGCTGGATATGGAGTATGATGAAAGCGGAGAAATAGCCTCAAGAGGTAACCTAGATGCAGCTTTACTAGAAAAGCTAAATATTCTGTCTTATTATGAAGACAGCTATCCGAAATCGCTGAGTAGAGAGTGGTATGAAGAGAGCTTCAAGCCTATTCTTGAACAATCTAATGCTACCCCTCAAGATAAGTTAAGCACCCTTTGTGAGCATGTTGCTATACAAATAAAAATATCATTAGAAGGAAGCTCAGTTAGTGACAAACTACTGATAACAGGGGGAGGCACTCATAATAAATATCTAGTTGATCAAATAAAATCAAAATTGAATCTTAAGGTAGATATTCCAAGCGCCGAAATCATAGATTACAAGGAGGCGCTCATATTTGGCTTTTTAGGGATTCTAAGGTTTCGAAATGAGATAAATTGTTTGAAGTCGGTGACTGGGGCGGAAAGAAACAGTTCTGTAGGGGAAATCCATGAATTCAGCGGTTAGTTGTTTCTCTTCGTTTCCATGTTTCTAATCAATTGTTTTTATATTTTTGCACCTGCCTACAACAGGTAGGCAGAAATTACTGGAATAATATTCCAATGGACTTGCAAGAAATACTGGACTCTTCGTTCTGGGGCAATACGGTCGAAAATTACCTTTGGTTTTCAGGAATCATCTTATTGGCCATCATTTTCAAACGGCTAATTTCAAAAAAGCTTGGTGTACTCCTCTTTAAGCTATTTAAAAGAGGTAAGAGCGACGGCGTTGGTGTAGATCATTTCTTTGAATTGATGATCAAACCGGTTGAGATACTTATTGTTTTGGTGGGTGTTTCATTTGCTGTTTCCACACTTCATTTTACAGAACCTGCAGAGGGAGAGACGGGATTGGGAGAGCTGATAGATATTCTTATTCAGATTTGCATAGTTATATCAGTTACCTGGTCCATTCTAAGACTCATTGATTTTATTGGACTGGTATTGATGGAGCAGGCGGACAAAACCGATTCCACAACTGACGACCAGATCATACAGTTTCTCAAAGAGGCTTTAAAAATATTCACTTACATATTCAGTTTCCTCTTCATCTTAGGGGCAGTTTTTAAACTCAATATTGGCGCCATGGTCGCCGGACTGGGCATTGGTGGTTTGGCCATTGCTTTGGCTGCACAAGACACATTGGAGAATGTGATTGCATCCTTCATTATTTTTATGGACAAGCCATTTAAACAAGGGGATTATATCAGTGTTAGTGGCGTAAAGGGTACGGTTGAAAGAATTGGATTTAGGAGCACAAGAATCCGAACGATAGAGAAAAGTTACCTCACCATCCCCAATAAAATGCTGATCAGCGACGTACTCGACAACCTGTCTCTCAGAACATTTAGGAGATCAAAATTCCACATAGGCTTGGTGTACAGTACCACACAGAAACAGATCAAAGCGATAGTATCTGAAATACAGAAGTATTTGGATGATCATGAAATGACCAACGAAGACGGATTGGTGAGGTTTGAAGAGTTTGGCGACAGTTCACTGAATATTATGGTGTTGATGTATGTGGACACACAGCAATACGCAAAGTTCCTAGAAGTATTGGAAGACGTGAACTTTCAGATCATGGAGATAGTAAAAAGAAATGGCAGTGACTTTGCGTTCCCTTCCACGACTGTTTACCTTCAAAAGGAGAATTGAAATTGTTGAATAAGATTAATTAGTAGGACATGTTTATTTTGATGTTGGTTGTGTTTGTGATTGGGTATGCTGCGATAGCATTTGAGCATACAATAAAAGTTGATAAAGCAGCTTCCGCATTGCTAATTGGAACAATTACCTGGGCAATTTATACGATAGGGGCGCTTGACATCCTGCCCAATAGCCCGTATTTCGCTGATTATATGCTGAACAATCCCAATGGAACGCCAATTGACTTCATTGTCCATCATGAAATACTACATCATCTCTCAGAAATAGCACAGATACTCTTTTTCTTGCTTGGAGCTATGACAATAGTTGAATTGATTGATTCACATGAAGGTTTTGCAGTTATCACAGATCGGATTAATACTGGTAACAGAATCAAGCTACTTTGGATCATAAGCATACTAACCTTCTTCTTTTCAGCAGCACTGGACAATCTTACCACTTCAATTGTGATGGTGGCAGTATTAAGGAAACTTATAAAGGAAAAGGAAGAAAGGTGGTTCTTTGGAGGCATGGTGATTCTAGCTGCCAACGCTGGTGGAGCCTGGTCTCCAATAGGTGATGTAACAACGATAATGTTATGGATTGGCGGACAGGTTACTGCCGCTAAGATCATCACTAATCTGTTTATTCCAAGTTTGGTATGTATGTTGGTTCCATTGATTTACCTGTCTTTTACTAAGAGGGGTGAGGTAGTTAGAGCATTGGGTCGTATGGATCCGGAGCACATGAAGAACCCAACAACTGCATTTGAAAGAAATTTGGTGTTCACAGTTGGCGTATGCGGATTGCTGTTTGTGCCTATATTCAAAACTGTAATGCATTTGCCACCATTTATGGGAATGACCTTGAGCCTAGGCGTGCTTTGGGTGTTAACCGAAGTTTTACATAGAGGGAAGAATCAGGAAGACAAAACATCTTTATCCGTTATTGGAGTTTTGAAGAAGGTTGACGTTTCTACAGTCTACTTCTTCCTAGGTATATTGCTCGCTGTGGCTAGTTTGCAATCGGCAGGGCATTTAGGCATCATGGCAACTTTCCTTGATGATAAACTAGGTAATATTTATGCTATAGATATGGTAATTGGAGCACTTTCAGCTATAGTGGATAATGTACCATTGGTTGCTGGGGCCATGGGGATGTATGAGCTGGGGCCGATGGTCGCAGGAAAGGCTTACCCTGTTGACCACACATTTTGGGAATTCCTGGCATATTGCGCAGGTACGGGAGGATCTATGTTGATAATTGGTTCCGCCGCAGGTGTGGCAGTTATGGGTATGGAGAAGATAGATTTCATCTGGTATATGAAGAAGATCAGCTTGTTGGCTGCTATTGGATACGTCTCAGGGGCTGCGACCTACATCTTATTGAACTGATTATTTTTATCTAGGAGAACATTTTGGCATAGTTTTCGTTATAGTGCTTGTATGAGAAAGTTTTCAAACATATTGTTGGTTGTCTTTTACCTGTTAGTATCCGTAGGGATAGGGTACAATATGCACTACTGTGGCGGAAACTTATCTTCTATTGATCTTTATGCAAAGTCATCTGCCTGCTGTTGTGATGAGGATATGGCCAATAACTGCTGTGATGATGAGAGTAGTTATTTCCAGTTTACTTCAGATCAGAAACTTGCAGATAGAGCGAATATTTCCATTACGGAGGTCAACCTTTTTGCAGATTTATACATAGAGATTAATAATGCAGTTGATATAAGTCGCAACTTAGTTAGTACGGCTTATCTAGATCTGCCACCCCCTGATCCAGAGCGGATCTATCTTCTAAATTGCTCTTTTGTCTTTTACGGTTAGTTATTGACGCGTTACACTGATACTGAGTAATCAGCAATTATAAAACGTTCGTCAAATATTTTAAAACTAATTGTTATGAAGAATTTAATTAAACATCTATTTATTGGTGCTATTGTTTCGCTAATCAGCGTGACGGTGAATGCACAGGAAAAGAGCTCAGAAGCAGCCCAGACGGGAAAAGTGACATGCAAATTCAAGGTTGAAGGCGTATGTGGAATGTGCAAGACCAAGATCGAAAATGCCGCGTATGTAAAAGGCGTGAAATTGGCATCTTGGGATAAAAACACGGGCATAATCGAAGTGGTATACAAATCAGATAAAACCACTGAGCTGCAAATACATGAGAGCATCGCTAAGTCAGGCTACGACACAGAAAAGGTCAAGGCTGAGGCTGAGGACTATGATGCGCTTCCCAACTGCTGCAAATACAAGGAGCTAGAGGTTCACTAATCTTTAAACGAACAATGAGGCAGGTGCCCAGTCGGAAATTAACTCCGATTGGGGTATCGTGCTTTGCAATATATTATAAATGAAAAATCTGCAATTAATTATCGTGATACTACTGCTCAGTATGAGCAATAGATTACTTCTTGCTCAGGATATTATGAAAGGAGTGGTGGTGGAAGAGGACAAGAAAGGGAATCTACATCCACTTATAGGAGCAAACGTTTACTGGCAAGGAACAACTACCGGGTCATCCACTGATACTAACGGCGTTTTCCAGGTTGAATATAAATCAAAGTATAAGAATTTGATCATCAGTTACATTGGTTACCAATCGGATACAGTACTAATTGAACATCCGGATATGTTGTCGATCATTTTAAAAAGCTCGGAATTATTGAATGAGGTGAAGGTCGTTTACAAGAAAAAGACTACTGAAGTTTCTTTTATGGATCCGATTAAGACGGAGATTATGGGAGAGAAGGAATTGTTTAAAGCCGCGTGCTGCAACCTTTCCGAGAGCTTTGAAACCAACCCTTCTATTGATGTGTCGTTTACCGATGCTATTACCGGAACGAGGCAGATACAGATGCTGGGATTGGCAGGTTCATATACACAAATATCTCAGGAGAATATTCCCGCTGTTAGGGGATTGGCAGCCATCTACGGACTGTCCTATATTCCGGGAGCATGGATGAACTCCATTCAGGTGACCAAAGGAATGGGACCAGTAATTAATGGTTTTGAGAGTATGGCTGGTCAGATAAATGTTGAGTTAAAAAAACCAGATGAAGAGGAGAAACTCTTTCTGAATTTTTACACGAATGAAAGTGGAAGACTAGAGATTAATTCAATATCTAGCCATCAGGTAGGGCCCAAGTGGTCAACAACTTTGTTGGCACATGGTAAAAACCAATCGTTCAAGATGGACAGGAACGGTGATTCATTTATGGATAATCCTGTTGGCAATAATATAGTGTTAATGAATCGCTGGAAATTTGATAACCAAAAAGGGTTTAGAATGCGTTTTGGTATAAAAGGCCTTTATTATGATAACAATGGAGGTCAAATGGAGTACGACCGCGCGCGCGACTATTTAACCACCAATTATTATGGCCTCAAAATCGAGACGAAGAGATATGAAGCATTCTTAAAAACCGGATATGTTTTCCCAAAAAATAAATACAAGAGCATCGGATTGCAACTGTCAGGTTCTTACCACAATCAGGATTCTCATTTTGGTTTGCGTAGGTATACGGGTATGCAACAATCTTTCTATTCTAATTTAATTTACCAATCGATAATTGGAAACACGAATAATGTGTTCAAAACAGGATTGAGTTACGTTTATGATGACTATCTCGAATCGTTGGATTCAGCTATATACGAAAGAATCGAAAGTGCCTCGGGAGCGTTTTTTGAATATACTTCCAAGGGGCTAGATAACTTTACAATGGTTCTTGGACTGAGGGCAGACTATCACAATTACTACGGTGCTTTTGTGACGCCCAGAATTCATATGCGTTATGCATTGACAGAAACAACTGTCATCAGGGCGTCTGGGGGCAGGGGGCTGAAAACCGCAAATATTTTTTCCGAGAACATAGGCATCTTAGCCAGCTCTAGGAATATCATAATCGACGGTGACCCAAATAAGCCGGGTTTCGGTCTGAGGCCCGAAATCGCATGGAACTACGGAATAAATCTCACACAGGATTTTAAACTAGATTATCGCAATGGAGACATTGGAATTGACTTTTATAGAACGGATTTCCAAAACCAAATTGTCCTTGATCTGGATCAGAGTACACAGGAAGCTCGATTTTATAATCTGGATGGAGTGTCATATTCCAACAGTTTTCAAGCTACGCTGAATTACGAGTTGCTCAGAAAGCTAGACCTGCGAATTGCCTATCGTTGGTTTGAGGTAAAAACAACCTACAACAAACAGCTGCTCAGCAAACCATTAGTTGGACAAAATAGGGCCTTCTTAAACCTGGCCTATGAAACAGGTAAAACATGGGTGTATGACATTACTTTCCAATGGCAGGGAGAAAAGAGAATACCCAACACCTCTACCAATCCAGAGGGCTATCGGCTGGAAAGTAAGTCACCTGATTACTTCATTCTAAATGCACAGATCACCAAGAAATTCAAAAATGGAATTGACATATATTTAGGAATGGAGAATATTACTGACTACAAACAAAACAATCCAATTCTCGCAGCAGACCAACCTTTTGGCCCTTACTTCGATAGCTCCCTCATCTGGGGGCCGATCTTTGGTAGAATGACTTATTTGGGATTGAGGTATAAGTTGAATAAGAAGAAATAAATAAGCTTACTGCTTATTCTCCATATTTCCTTCGGTATTCGACGTTACCATATTTTGGTACAGAAACGAAGAATGCTGTTGATCTGGTAAATGGTGTTACATAAACATACCTCCCATTATTGTCCCTTAGATTGTACTTCTCAAAGTGTCTGTAATCCATTTCTTTAATCTTTGACACATAAAACTCACAATCAATATAAAATTCGTTCTGAAAGTCTTCAGTTAGTGAAAGAGTAAGAAAGTTCCTAAATCTGAGAGGTGATGAGTCCTTTGAATAATCTACTTCATAAACCTTTGTCTTCATTCGAGGATTGTCATTTCTCCTAATTTCTTGTGATTTTGTATCTATGGGAATTTTGACATATGGCTTAGATAATAAATGTAGTGGGTAATTATGATAGCTGGACTTTGGAGGGATAAATGTTATTCTTTCTATTTTTATCTTCGAAGTTGAAGAAGAGGCGGTCCCCAAGTTAACTGTAACACCCTCCCTGAGTGAAGGGCCATTATAAAAATAACCTCCATAATATGAAATTGATTTGGAGCGTTCTTCATCGACCCAATAATTTAATTTATTTGAGTTAGGAATATATGACGATTTTTTCCAGTCAATATAAATAGGCTGGTCAAGTTTATTAAATACCGTAAATGACATTATTCCATTTTTCCTCCAGAACGCATAGGTCACTTTTACTGTATCTGTTTCATACACATAAGATTCGTTGACGATTAGAGTATTCGTTGTACTGGTTTCAAACACCTGCATGTACTTTTTACAACTATTCAAACAGCACAACACAAGTGCTACACAGATAATTTTATTGATGATTTTTTTCACCTTTCTATAGCTGAAATAATTTTTAAACATATGGCATAATTCACTCTATTACTTATTGCTTATTCCCCATCGCGATATACAGGGAGTATTGCGCCTTGTTGTAGTCTGTTATCGCTCGAATGTGATCGAGCTCAGCTTGAAGTAGTTGCTCCTGTGCCTGGAAGACTTCCAAAGGAATAGCGGTACCCAACGCTTGTCTTTGCATACTCTGCCTAAGAGCTTCGAGCGCATAACCCAGCGCCTCTTTAGCTAGTTTCATCTGTGCAGTTGACGTTTCTACCATTGCAGAAGCATCTTGTACCTCTTGACGAATTATGTTCTTGGTCTGGTCCAGATGAATCTGTTCCATTTTAATTCGGGCATCGTATTGCTTTTTGTTGCCTCCAAAGAAAAACACACCCAATGGAATGTTCCATTTAGCACCTAGGTAATAGGAGAATTCATTTCTAAAAGTATTGAAGTAAGGCCCCAGAACTCCGTCGTTTAATCCAATGTTCAATTCTGGTAGAAGGATCCCTGTTGTGTAACGTTTTCTTCCCGATTGCAAAGCCAGCATTTTAAATTCGAATATTTTTGCTTCTGGTCTTAAGGAATAAGCTTTATCATAATTCGAGATAGAGGTATCTACCATGGCCAAGGGAACGAGCACCGTATCACCAACAATTAGCTGTACATCGTCCTTGATGTTCAGAATATTTAGCAATTTATTAGAAGACTCCATCACCCTTAGTGTTGCACGACTGCGCTCAATCTTTATATGATTCAATTTCGCCTTGGCGAGTAATATGTCCGACTTGTACCTTATTCCAGCTTCAACTTGATATTCAATTTGACGGGTAATATCGGTGGCCTTTGACAATATTCTACCCAGTGAAGTCAGGGTGCTCTGCGCTGCTCCCAGATCATAATAGGCCATCACAGCCTTCAATAAGATCTGATTGCTTTCCGCTTCAGAGGCATATTGTGCCACATTAACATTCTGCTTTGCTTCAAGGGAATTGAAAATTGCGTCGCCTAGATTCCAGTTTAGGGTAAGTGCACCGCCGCCCCAGAATGAATTCTTGTTAACATTTATAAAAGTCCCATCGTTCGTTTGGTTGTTACCGTCATAAGCGCTCAGCAATATTCCGGGGCTTATGGTGGGTAGGAGCCATTCTTTCGCTGTTTTTGCCTTGGCGATTGCAAGTTCCTTGCGTGCATCCATTTCAGCAACGGCTAAGTTGTTAGCACCGGCCAGTTTCATAACAATTGCTAGATCCACCGGCATTTGCTTTTTCGCATCCTGACCTTGAAGCTGAGTAAATCCTGTGATGAGCAATAATGCAATACCCCAGATTCTTGAATTCAATATGTTGAATGTGCCAATATTCACTCCGTATTGCTCTTGATAACTGTTTCTACAGATTGTCCGGCTTTTACCAAACTCTTTCCCTGAATAATCACCTGCGATTCAAGATTTATATTGCCGTTCAATACCTCAAAAAAGTCTTTGTTCTCAAGTCCTTTTCTCAAGGGGATTCTCTCCACTACATTGTTAATAACCACCAATAGAAAAAGTTCATCCTGAAAAATCAGCTGCCCGGTAACTGGAAGAGATAGAACACTATCACGGCTAGCCAGAGGAATTACGACTTTTGCATACATACCAGATTTAATCTTGCCATCGGAGTTGGCTAGGTCCACTTCAACCTGCATTGTTTTAGAAGCAAAGTCCATAGCGCCAGAAGTTCTGCTGATTTTGGCAACGTAAGCTGCACCTGCTAGCTCAGGAAATGTGACCATCACATCCATTTCAGAAGTAATGTTTGATGCATCTGATTCGGGTAGAGGAATAGTAAGTCGAATTGGATTCAATTGCTGCAATTCAACAATTGCTGAAGCGTTTGAATTGGTCATCCCGCTTTGGATAAGCGCCCCTCGATCCACAAATCGCTTGGTGATTGTTCCGTCAAATGGAGCTTTTACCCTTAGAAAACCGCGACGATCTTGAATGGCGCTTACCTCAGCTGAGGCAGCGAGATAATCGGCTTTTGCCTCGTCCAGAAATTGCTTCGGTGTTAGATCTGGAGTGTTTATATAGCTTTCATCTAGTCTTTCATAAATCGCTCTTTTTGCTTCGAATTTGGCAACTAATTTGTCACTTATCCTCTTTAGTTCAGGATTATCCAATTCAGCAATTAGCTCTCCTTGTTTCACTTGATCTCCAATGTCCTTGTGGATTACCCTCAGGTAACCACTCTCCATTGCATGAACCAGAACTATCTTATTTGGCATGGCAGTTCCAGTTATCAGTATTTCACCGGTAAAATCGCGATAATCAGGATTAACCACCTCAACAATCTGTGTTTTCCCATCGGAAATTTCTATTTCCGTGGCTTTTTCGTCTGTTGATTGGCAGGCCATAATTAAGCCCAGCAGAGAAATTCCGACTAGTAATCTGTTATTCAGGAATATGTTCATCAGTTACAGTATTAGTAGATTTTGCTATATAGGAATATAGAATTGGTACAATAAATAGGGTTAAAAACATGGCCATAAAAGTTCCGCCGATTACGGCAATCGCCAGAGGCACGTTTGATTCTGAGCCTTTACTCAAGGCCATTGCTGTTGGTAGCAAGCCAAAAATTGTAGTGCTGGCGGTCATCAGTACGGGCCTGAAACGATCTGTAGCTCCCGCAATGATTGCTTCTGTCTTTTCCTTTCCTTCTTTTATTAAATTATTGATTCTATCAACCAGAATATTTCCATAGGAAACGGCAATTCCAACCATCATTATAATTCCCATTATGGATTGAATGCTCAAATAAGTACTGGTGATATACATCAGAAAGGCAACTCCGATAATTCCTAATGGGAATACAAGTATGATTATCAAAGGCAGTCGGAATGATCTAAATAGAGGAGTTATGATCAGAAACGCCATGATAACAGCCAACATAAGCCCAAGTCCAAGATCTCCAAAGGAACTCTTGATTACCGCCACTTCTCCTTGAAATGCAACCGTGTATCCTTTTGGCAGCTCTAAATCGTTCAATAATTCTTGAATTTTATCAGAGACGGATCCAATATCTTCTCCTTCTACATTAGCGTACACATTAAATACCCGCGAGAGGTTATGATGATTGATCTCAACCGCATTGGTCGTTTCAGTAATTTTTGAGAAAGTCCTGAAGGGAATCGGTTTGTTGTGCGTTTTACTAGCAATTGTGACGTTTTCCAGTACGTGTTCATTGTCGATCTGGTTTTCTGGGTATGTTACGCCTACATAGTAATGGTTGCCATTTTTCTCATCAATCCAAAATGATTTACTATAAGTAGTTGAAGAGTTTAGAGCCGAAACAATGTTTTTAATAGCGTCAACAGGTTCAACTCCTAATTCAGCAGCTTTAATTCTGTCTATATCGATATTCTTTGCCGGTTGATCCATCCTCTGAAGTATGGTGACGTCGCGGGTCGCAGCGATGCTGGAAACCATGTCTTTTATTTCCTCAGCCAGCTCCCGCAGAACTTCCAGTTTATTGCCCTTTACTTGAACGTCAATCGGCGACGGTTTACCCTCATTCAAAGCTGCAGTGATCAGGCCGCCAGTATTAAAACTCAGCTCTATACCTGGAAATTCTTGGGTCATCCTGCTGCGAAGCCTTCTGGCATACTCAGGAGTGCTAACCTTATGGTCAGGCTTTAATTGAATCCCAATAAAGGCATCCATCGTTCCTGAGTTGGGCGTGTAAGCAGCGGGTAAATCGTAGAATATTCCAATATTGGAGATTAACTGTTGAAGATCTGATCCAGTCTCTTCACGAATCACCTCTTCCATTTTTGCAATGGTTTCATTTGTTTTCCTTAACGGGGTGCCCGATTCCATCCGGACCTGTATCTCCATTTGTCCTACATCCGTTGAAGGAAACAATTCATATCCCAGGTTTACCATTACATAAGACGCAACTACAAAAAGCCCTATTGTAAAAGATAAGATGGCTCCACGATGTTTTAATACACTTGAAAGGGCTTGTTGATAACGCAGCCTCTGCCTTTCTATGAAGCGTTGAAAAACACCTTGAGATTTTATTTGTTCTGCCTCTTCCTCTTTGGCTGGTCTTTGCTTAAAAAAGTAAGCTGCTGAAATAGGTATGAGTGTCAGGGAAAAAATGTAAGATCCGATCATTGCCCCTGCAACTGTGATGGCCAGGGGTGAGAATAAAAACTTGGTTATTCCAGTCAGGAACATGACTGGAAAGAACACCACGATTATCACCAAAGTAGAGGCAAGAACGGGTTGGGCCACTTCAATGGCAGCATCATAAGCGGCTTCTTTAGGATTTTTGCCCATGTGCAGGTGCCGGTCTATATTCTCAAGTACCACAATGGAGTTGTCCACTAATAATCCCAGCACCAGCGCAATTCCACCTAATGTGATACTGTTTATGGCTTGGCCGGTAGCCCAAAGAACAATAAAAGCGAACATTACAGACAGAGGTAAGCTAATGGAGACGATCATCGCTGATCTGAAATTTCCAAGAAAAAGCAGCAATACAATAATCACCAGAACTAGCCCGCCCATACCTGCATAGGTCAATCCGGATATTGCGCTTCTTACATAAGAAGATTGATCAAAAATGATATTGAGGTTCACATCTTCGGGCATTCTTTGTTTGAGCAAGGGCAATGCCGCTTTTACTGCATCTACTGAGGCAATGGTGTTGGCATTTGGTCTTTTAAATATTGGAAGATAAACCTGCTCACGGCCATCAATTCTGGCAATATTGGTTTGAATGGCTGCGGCATCTGAAGCTCTTCCAATATCCTTTATATAAATCGGTTTACCATTTCTATAGGTGATTACGATATCGTCAAAATCCTTAACATCGATAATCATTCCCTTTGCATCGATACCATAGTTGATTTCACCAATCTTGGCGATACCTGATGGAATCATGGTGGTATTCTTGTGAATGGCGTCGTTTACCTGTGTCTGTGAGATACCCAAGGCTTCCAGCTTGGCTGGGTCAACAAATATGTAAATCCGCCTCAAGGAACCGCCATAGGCCGCGGGGGCGATAATTCCCTTTACTCCGCTTAGCATTTGTCTTAGATTGTAATAGGCAACGTCATAAAGCTCCTTCCCATTCTTAACATCACTGCTTACAGTAAGCAGCATTAGTGGCTTGGAGGCAGTAGGGTCAAATGGCTGAATCATCGGAGGTAATGTGCCGGGTGGCTGGTAGTACATATCCGACATTGCGTAAGATGATGTATTCGC
>NVRZ01000059.1 GCA_002401055.1 Bacteroidota bacterium | reverse complement strand
TTAAATGCAGTTAATTACCAAAAAGGGCACTTTTAACGTCAATATTACCCCCTGTTAGTATAATTCCAATTTTCTGACTTTGAAATTTTTCCTTGCTGTTCAGAAGGGCAGCTAGTGGAACGGCGCTAGAGGGTTCTACAATGATCTTCATGCGTTCCCAAATGAGTTTCAAAGCTTCTATTATTTCTGATTCTGTAACGGTGATTATCTCTTCAACATACTCACGGATAATAGGGAAGGTCTTGTCTCCCAAAGGGGTTTTTAGGCCTTCAGCTATTGTATTGGTGCTGGCATTACTTTCAATTTCGCCGCTTTTCAAGGATCGA
Organism: Bacteroidota bacterium; assembly: GCA_002401055.1. GTDB lineage: Bacteria > Bacteroidota > Bacteroidia > NORP154 > NORP154 > NORP154. The sequence continues at coordinate 13,113 of NVRZ01000059.1, read as the reverse complement.
AAGGCATCATCAACCTCTTCCGGTTCTGCACCTATAACTGTTGTGCTTGGTGAGAAGTACTTCGCGGATAAGCAAGTTCCGCTAATGAGTCCACCACCACCAATAGGTGCTATGATAATATCAAGATTCTCTATTTCCTCAATTAGTTCCTTGGCAGCTGTTGCTTGTCCGGCAATGATTTGATAATCGTTAAAGGGAGGTATGAAGTGAGCACCGGTTTTATTTATAACTCTGTCAACAATTTCTCTTCTATTCTCAATATTAGCCGAGCAAAAAACCACTTCGGCTCCGTATCCTTTTGTTGCTTCAATCTTTACTGCCGGACTGTTATCAGGCATTACAACCGTTGCTTTAATTCCTTGTTCTCCTGCTGCCAGGGCAACTGCTTGTCCGTGATTACCTGATGAATGCGTGATAACACCATTTGCTTTCTGCTCATCACTCAGGCAGAGAATTGCATTGGTGGCACCTCGTTTTTTGAATGCGCCTACCTTCTGAAAGTTCTCACATTTGAAAAACACAGAAGCCCCGCTAAACTTGTCAATGGTTTTTGAAGTAAGTATCGGAGTCATATGGATGTATTCAGCAATACGCTCATGTGCGGCAAGAATGTCTTCTTTAGAAGGTATATGGTTAGGAACCATTCTCTGACATTCTACGGTGATAGCTAACTTGTCCTAAATGATAGCCCAGGTGCGTGGCCAGATGAGTGAGGAAGAACTCCGTACTCATATTTTCGCGCAGCACGTCAATAGGAAATGTTTTATTCAAATCGTCAGCTGAAAGTGAATCCAATGTTGAATTAACTATTTCTATCGTCTCGTCTATTCCTCTTATCACTTCCGACCGCGGTACATCTTTGTCATTGAATTCAGAATCTCTGTCTCTGACGAACCCACTATTTCCAAGAACCGCACCTATGAAATGCTTGAGATTACCAATCAGGTGAAGGCATAAATTACCTCCTGAATTGTTCACTTCCTTATCCGTTCTCCAAATAGATTCTTCATCAGGATATACATTGATCTCCTCCTTTAATTTGTTTAGGTCGCGGGTAAAAATTTCTTTTAATGTTTCTGTAATCATACGCTGTTCTATTGAGTTGTTTATTGTCGCCTTTGTACTATGGTAAGCACCTGCTTAAGATGACATTTGTAATTGAATGATGAAACTAAATTAAACTTAAAGGCCATGAATTCAAAGAATCACGAACACGGACAAATATTAATTAACGCGGTGAGTAAAAATCGATTAATTGCAATTTTCATACTTCTTCTTTCTCTAAATATTAACGCGCAGCACAATACCTATTATGTTGGTCACAGCGGATTTGGATTCTCGCAGCTCAATCTAGTTGGCCTCCTTGTGGAAGGACTTGCAACAGATGCCGGAATAACAACCTATGACTACGGCGATCAAATTATCGGTGGATCCTGTCTTTCCACTCAATGGGAGGATCATGCTCAAACCACAACAGGTGATTCCTGGGTAGATATTCCGGCAGGCAACAATTCTGGGCAATATGATGTTTTCGTTTGCACCGAATTGATACCCATATGGGAGGCATTGGACCCCAACGCCTCGGCATGGGGTTGCAATCTGCATCCGACTGTGGCTCTGGATAATTTTTATGATATGGCAATCAACGCCAATGCGAATACCCGAATTTACATGATGGAGTTTCACAATGAAGCTGATTTTACCGCCTCTTCGGACACCAATGTGGTGTACAACAACTGGGCTTCATTGAATGCAAGCCAGCGCCCACTTTGGGAAATGGTGGCAGATTCTGTTAGTGCTCTAAATCCTACAGGGCCGCAAGTCTGTCTCATTCCAGTAGCCTCTGCAGCACAGGCAATGGTTGATAGTATAATGGCCGGTGTATTTCCCGGCATTTATAGCTTCGTTGATTTTTTTGAACCATTTGATGGGGATTCCTGGAAAATTCACAACACGGATATCACCTGTTATCTCACAGCATGCGTACACTTCGCAACAATTTTTGGACAATCACCTGTTGGTTTGACCAACATAGCTGCTCCTGGATTTAGCGTGATGGATGGCTCGGCTCCCAGCACGGCTCAAGCGCTCATGATGCAACAGATTGCTTGGGAAATTGTAAGCAACGACCCCAGAGCTTGTATACCAACAAGTTTTAGCGCCTCTGTCAGCGCTACCAATTATAGCTGTGGAAATTGTGATGCTACTGCCACAGTAACCGCCACGAGCGGCATCACGCCTTACACTTACTCCTGGAATGACCCGGCATCCCAAACCAATGCCACGGCCGTTGGACTTTGTGGAGGGTCTTTTAGCGTTGTTGTTTCCGATGCAAGCGGCGATTCCGATACACTGAGTATTACTGTTACAGGTTCGCAGAATGTGGTAGGATCAGTTGGCTCGGTTTCAAATGCTTCCTGTGCAGGATTTTGTGACGGAGAGCTTTCCGCCTCGGCAGTATCTGGTACAGCTCCTTATAGCTATATGTGGAATGACACTGGAAACCAAACCAATGCCACAGCCACTGGCTTATGCGCGGGAAACTATACGGTTACCATTACTGACGCAAATGGGTGCACTGATACCGATGGATTTCCAATAACGCAGCCAACAGCTCTGTCATTGGGAATAACAGGTACTGATGTGCTCTGTAATCTTGGAACGGATGGTGATATAAACCTCACTGTTAGTGGCGGAACGCCTAGCTATTCCTTTTTATGGTCTAACTCTATGATCACAGAAGATATTATGGGACTGAGTGCAGGAACGTATACAGTAACATTAACTGATGCCAATGGTTGTCAGGAAATGAGCACTCAAGTAATTGAGCAACCCTCTGCAATTGCTTTGTCCGGGTCATCCACTGATGCAAACTGTGGACAAGCCGATGGTTCAGTTTCCATCTTGGCTACTGGTGGCGTCGGATCTTATATTTACGCTTGGGATGATGCCAGTTTATCTACTGACTCAGCTGTTTCCAATTTAGAGGCAGGTATTTACAATGTGTCCGTGACAGACTATAATGGATGCCTGGTAACCGATAATGTAATGGTCAATAATATTGGTGGAGGATCGGCATTTATAACGGATTCCAATCCGGTGGATTGCTTTGGAAATGCAACAGGAGATGCAACTGTTTCTGTAGTAGGAGGTACTGCTCCTTTTACATACGGTTGGAATGATCCATCTTCTCAACTATCGGCTCAAGCCACAGGATTAATTGCAGGGACATACCTCGCAACAGTCGCAGATGCAGCCGGATGCTTGGCGTTTGCCAACGTAACGATTACGGAGCCGAACAGTATTGGAGTAATATCCTCTGTTACCGACGCAACGAACTCAAATGACGACGGTGCTGTTGATGTTACCGTTACAGGAGGCACTTCACCCTATACTTTTTCATGGAGTTCTGGAGAAACTTCAGAAGATTTAGTTTCGAAATCGACGGGTATTTACCTGCTTACGGTAATTGATGCCAACGGATGTGAACAAATGCACAGTGCAGAAATACAAATGATCTCAGGAATATCTACGGTTAATAAAATACATGATCTCACAATGTTTCCGAACCCTGCATCAGATGTATTGTACTTGCGATCGGATGTGGTCTTCAAGGATCTATATCTAGAGGCGTTTGACTTGCTTGGAAAAAGAGTTCTTGGCGTACCAGTTGCGTTAAATGAAGAGGTTCAACTCTTGAGTTTAGCGCCAGGCGTATACGTCATACACATTAGGCAGGATAATAAAACGGTATTGCTTAAGAAGTTGGTTATTCAGTAAAATCAAAGAACGAGATTTCAATACTGTGGGTCCAATTTCTCTGGATCTATTAAGAATGCCAATCACTTTGTAACAATTACTTTCTCGTTAGCGACTATGGACCCATCAGTCACTAGCTGAATAAAGAACATACCGGTTCCTATCTCATTTGCACGTAATATCTGTATAGCCTGATTTGGTGCAAGATGGTAAGATTTAACTTTTTTGCCCGAGAGGTCATAAATATGAAGTCGTGAATTGCCAGATACCAATTGATGGTCCAGTTCAATCATTGTGCTTCCACTGAATGGGTTTGGATATACTTGAAACAGAATTGCCCTATCATAATCATCGTTTATTCCAGTTAAATCGCATTCTATATTCTTAACATACACAGAGCCGCCTCCCGTAACGAGGAACATTGCACCGGGGCACGGACCGATTACATACGCCGTTGCTAAAATCTCAACAAGGCCATAAGTGGTAACTACTCCATAGACGAACATACTGTCGATGTACATGCTGCCGTAGTTATCCACAACACCGCCGCATCTAACAGTCATGTACAGATTTCTTCCGCAAAGTTGTCCGGAGGATTGAACCAGCAAATATCCCAGCGAATCTACAACCAGATTTAAGGTCCCTTGAACAAAGTGCTCAATAACAATCGTATCCTGCGTTGTAGGTACACTCCCAATATCCCAAGTACTTATATCCGCCCAATAACCATTTTCGATAGATGTAAAAACTGTTGAATAGACAGGATTTATGTTTGAAAAGGATAATATGGAAAGAAGAACAATTGAAAAACGCTGTGGCATATTTCCGTTCTATTGGTTTAATCTGATTTTATTCAATAATAAATATACGATTAAGGTAGAAAGTGATGCAATAGACTCTCCCAGATTCGTCCTTGTGTTTAATACCCATTATGTCTTGCAGGGATGATAATAAAGTTAGCTTCAATTATCGGATTAAAGACTAAGGGACTTATCATATTGCGTGTGCTGCTTTTAATTACATTTGCTTTTGCATAATTAGTAGCAGTGAAACCCAGAAAACCCACCATATTAGTTACGAATGATGACGGCATCACAGCCCCTGGAATACGAGCGCTCATTGCTGAAATGAGAAAGATTGGAGACGTTACCGTATTGGCACCCGACAAGCCACAGTCAGGAACTGGACACTCGATTACCCTGGAAGATCCACTAAGGCTAAACGAAATTAAAACGGATGGTTCTTATAAAGAATACAGCTGCTCTGGCACTCCGGTCGACTGTGTAAAAATGGCAGTTAATGTAGTGCTTAAACGCAAGCCGGATCTTTTGGTGTCTGGGATTAACCACGGCTCCAACTCTTCAATTAACGTAATCTATTCAGGAACCATGTCAGCGGCCCTGGAGGGTGCACTTGAAGGAATTCCGTCAATTGGATTTTCCTTGCTGAATAACAAGCAGGATGCTGATTTTTCAACTGCCGGTAAATATGCCTCGAAATTTGCGAAATTGGCACTGAAGAACGGAGTTCCAAAAGCCTGCTGTTTGAATATTAATATTCCGAATCTAAAAGAAAAGCAAATTAAAGGCGTTAAAGTATGTAGGCAGGCAAATGCCAATTGGAAGGAGGAATTTGATGTCCGGACGGACCCCTTTGGCCGTAAATATTATTGGTTAACCGGAGTATTTAAAAACTACGACAAGGGAAAGGATACGGATGAATGGGCTTTGGCAAATGGATACGTATCCATTGTACCTGTACAATATGATGTAACTGCTCATCACGCTATCACCGATATAAGTCACTGGAACGATGAAGGATAAATTGGCAATGCTATCCGAAGCCTTAAGGCGCAGGATGGATAAGAAATATGTTGGCGTCATGCTTGCTCTAATCCTGCCGCCAATTGTATTGTTTGTTTATTGGAAGTTTAACTACGCATACATGAGTATTGATAAGTTCATGGACTTCGTGGAATTGGGGGATTTATATACCATTCTCATCACCAGAGCTGTGGTAGTGAATCTGTTGGTGTTTTTTATATTCTTTTGGCGAAAACTAAACTTCGCGGCCCGCGGAGTTCTTATGGCCACCATCGGCTATACGGTAGTCGTGGCGATCGTTAGATTTATTATGTAATTAATGCTTCGGCTAACCCAAATCAAGAAATAAGTTTTGAGATATTACATCATAGCAGGCGAAGCATCCGGAGACCTTCACGGTTCAAACCTAATAAAGGAATTGAAGCTTTTAGATTCAGCTGCTGACATTCGCTGTTGGGGAGGAGATTTAATGGAAGAACAGGGGGGTGTGCTCGCCAAGCACTATCGCGATTTGGCCTTCATGGGGTTCTGGGAAGTGCTGTTTAATATCTTCACCATTATAAACAATATAAGTTTTTGCAAGCGGGATATACTAGAGTATAAACCTGATGTGCTGATATTAATTGATTATCCGGGCTTTAATATTAGGATAGCCAAATTCGCCAAGAAAAATAATCTAAAAGTCTTCTATTACATCTCTCCACAGATATGGGCCTGGCATCAATCAAGAAGTGAGGTATTAAAGAAAATAGTGGACAGAATGTTTGTTATCCTTCCATTCGAAAAAGAATTTTATAAGAAGTTCAATTTTGAAGTTGACTTTGTTGGGCATCCTTTGCTCGATGCGATTGAAGGTTTGGATACTGCAAGCGTGCAACGTGATGTTATTGCTTTGTTGCCCGGTAGTCGAAATCAGGAGATCATAAAAATACTACCAGTTATGGTTGAGGTAGCCAGGCAAATGCCAGAACATGAATTTGTAGTTGCTGGGACCTCTTCAGCTAATAGTTCTGTTTACAGTTCTTGCATGGGTATGGCCAATGTTCAACTCGAATATGGCAAGACCTATGAGTTGCTAAATCAGGCGAAGGCGGCTTTGGTTACTTCCGGAACTGCTACCCTCGAAGCGGCATTGTTTAATGTACCTGAGGTAGTTTGTTACAAAGGCGGTTTCATCAGCTACGTAATTGCCAAATTGCTTATTAAAACTAAATACATATCATTGGTTAATCTGATATTGGATAAGTCTGTAGTAAAGGAATTAATACAAGGTGATTTTGAGCCTGTACAATTAAAGGTTGAGCTGGAGATCATCTTAAATGATGTCCAAAGGAGAAGCGAAATTACCGCTGACTTTGCCGACCTACGGAATAAATTAGGTGGTGTTGGTGCTTCGAAAAAAACTGCGGAGCTGATGATTAAGTATCTGGGGGAATGAGGTTGGTAAAGATTCTTTTATTTCTATGTGTTTTACCTTCGTTTATCGAGGCAACTACGGTTAGCATAGGTGTACTTGTTTCCCAAAAACTAACAACGATTATTTTTTCACCGTTATCTGGTGATTATGTGATAACCGCTGATTCGGCCCGGATTATTCTTGGTAATAAGGATCTCGCCTATCTAACATATTCTAATGGAAAAATATCCTTAAAAACTCTAAAAGGGAAAATAGGCACTTACTCAGCAATAAGGATTGAATCGGTAAGGGAAACGGGTACGTTTAAGTTCAAACCAGTAATTCCATATGGCACTTTGCGTTCGTACGATGATGATCTCGAAATACGTGTTGTTGGCAAGCATTTGAGAGTTATAAATCACGTAAACCTGGATAAATATGTAGCGGGCGTCGTAAAATCGGAGGTAGGCATTGCCTCTTCACTGGAGTTGTACAAGGTACAGGCCATTATTTGCCGCACGTATTCTTTGAGCAATTTCAGAAAGCATGAGGCTGACAATTATCAATTGTGCGATAAAGTGCATTGTCAGGTGTATGCAGGAAGGTGTGCAGTTACAGATCCAGAAACTGGAATTATGTATTCCGGGGCTGAAAGGATCACAAAGGCTGCATCTATGACCAGTGGAATTATCATTGTAGATGATAACCTGGAATTGGTAACCGCGGCTTTTCATTCTAATTGTGGAGGACAAACCGCTAACTCTGAGGATGTATGGTCAAAGCCTTTGCCTTATTTAAGATCGGTAAGAGATACATTTTGTAGCCACGGCAGAGACGCAAGATGGAAAAGAAGAATTCCAGAGAAGAAATGGTTCTCGTATCTTACCAAATCTTGTGGCCTTGATCCTACCGAAAGTAAATTTGCTAAGAATGCTACCTCTTTTTCACAAGGCAAGAGAGGACGGTACTTTGCCGGGAATCAAAATATTCCTCTTCACAAAATTCGAAGGGACTGGAGATTTAAGTCTGCGTATTTCTCCATATATAAGCAGTATGATGATCTGATATTTAGTGGAAAGGGATTCGGACACGGAGTTGGATTGTGTCAGCAGGGTGCAATGGTGATGACGGACCATGGCATAGATTATAAAAAGATCATCCATCATTATTACACTGACGTTACGCTGATTGACATAGGATCGCTGAAATACTTATTGAAGTAATCAGGCATTATTTTGATAGGCTCAATTTTGCGTTGGGTTAATTTCTGATTCCCACAAGCTATTACCTCGTTTTAAAGATCAGGATAGCGTAATTTTACGTCTCTTCAATCACACCCCTATGATGAACTATTGGAACAGGTTTCCGCTGTTCAGAATGATCATTCCTTTCGTTTTTGGGATTCTGTTAGCCAACGGATTGCAACAGGATTATCCGGGATTGAAATGGCTTGCGCTGGTATTATTGATTTTTGGAATAGCATTCACATTTTCTAAAAAAGTAGTTACTAAGTACAAAAATCGATGGTTCTATGGAGTTGTATTTAACTTGTTTCTAATCCTGGCTGGATATCAGATTACAATTCTTGATTCAGAGAGATTTGCGCACTCACACATCCTTAACTCAATACAAAGTGAATCTCCAGAAGCTATCCTTGGAGAAATTATTAGTCCGCCAAGTATTAAAGGAAAATGGGTACAGGCTGATCTTGAAGTATTGGGATATTATGAAAAAGAAAGGCTTATACCGGCAAAGGGTAGGGTGCGTGTTAAGATAGAGGCTGGCGAAAATGCTGCTCGTTTAGCCTATGGTGATAGAATAATATTCTCGTCAAGATTGAATGTTGTAGAGGGCCCTTTAAATCCTGAAGAATTCAGCTACAAGAACTACTTGGCTCTCCAGTCCATTTATCATCAGGCGTTTATCAAGGAAGGTAATTGGAAATTGCTTGAAGCTCGTGGGGACAATTCAATAATTGCCTATTCTTCTTCCCTCAGAACCCAATTGATTGGCATTTTTAAAAAGAATGACATGGGTGAGAAGGAATTGGCCGTGGCCTCAGCCCTGATATTAGGAGATAAAAGCCAGTTGGATACTGATTTAAAAAGCGACTATTCAAAATCAGGGGCAATGCATGTTCTTGCGGTATCGGGATTGCATGTGGGCATAATTTACCTGGTTCTCAATTGGTTGCTGGGGTTTATTACAAGATTAAAGAATGGAGTGGTAATCAAGGCTACACTTATCATACTTCTACTCTGGTTTTATGCTTTGCTTACCGGAATGTCGCCATCGGTAATGCGGGCAACTACAATGCTTAGCTTTTTGGTTATTGGGAAGGCAATGAATCAGCATACCGATGTTTATAACACTTTAGTGGTATCCGCTTTTTTGCTGTTGGCCATAGATCCAAGTTTGATTCTTAGCGTCGGATTTCAGCTTTCATACTTGGCAGTTTTCGGAATAGTTTACCTGTATCCAAAATTTTATCATTCCTGGGAATCAAGCACCTGGATTATGGATAAGATTTGGGCGCTTACTTGCGTGTCATTGGCGGCTCAATTGGCAACTTTCCCACTAAGCCTTTACTATTTTCATCAATTTCCCAATTGGTTCTTATTGTCTAATCTCATCGTTATCCCCCTTGCAACGGCAATCATTTATCTGGGAATTCTTGTATTCGTCACATCTCCAGTTCAAGCCTTGTCGCTTGTCATTACTAAAGGGATGATCTTAGCGGTTGGCTTTCTTAATGATTCTGTTTCAATGGTTAGATCTCTTCCTTGGTCAACTGTTGAAGACGTATCTATCAGCGCGCTTGAAACACTTGGTCTCTAACTGGTCATATCGCTATTGATAGCATTTTTTGTCTTTCAATATACCTCGTATTTGAGGTGGAGTTTGGTAACAATAATCTTCCTCCTTCTGTTTCAGGTGTACGAGAATCAGGAACAGCTAGTACAGAGGCAGGTTATCGTGTATAATATTCCGCGTCACACCGCAATAGAATTTATAAACGGCAAGAAAAGTGTTCTGGTAGCAGATTCTGCATTGTTGGCAAATTCAAGATCGCTGGACTATTATACTCACAACTATAGAATTGCAAAAGGAATTAATTCCACTGAGCACCTAACACTGGGTAAATCCAATTCTTCAGTTGGCTTTGACTCTTTTTATTTCCATAAAAATATCATTCAATTCTTTGATTATAAACTGTTGTTTGTGGAAGGGGATAATGATATGATAAACATGAATAAAATGGCGCCTATCAACTGCTTGTTGCTTTGGGGAAGGTCTAAGATTGATGTAAAGAAACTCCGGCGGGAGGATGCAATCCAATACCTTTTGATAGATGGTTCAATAAGCTCCTGGATAGCAAGAAACCTTGAGGAAGAACTTGATAAATATGAGATCGATTTTATCAATATCGCCAAAAGTGGTGCCCACATTTCAGTACTTTAAATTGTAGCTTAGGCGAATGGATCCAGTAAAAATATATGCGCTCTGCATTCTTACCCTGATTACCGTCTTAATCTTCTTGACATGGCACCTTTTTTCTGAAAAGAGAAGACTTCATGGTATTGGAGTTAAGAAATACACAGGAGTGTATATATTCATACTGTTCTTTATGATCATATTCATGTTGTTGATCATGATTCATCTGTATGAGGGCCCCAAAATAATTCTCGCCAACAGTGAGGGTTACAAAATTTCACTCACGGAGAAAGTGGAGCACCTTAATTACGACCAGGTGGCATTATTGGACCCTACTGTTTACCACGTCGACGAACACAAATCTTTCGTTGTCACTTTGCCTCTTGATTCGCAATGGTCCAAGCCAATCGCCATGAATGGCTTACGTGCTTACGTAGAAAGAGCCGGCTTGGAAACAAATCAAACAAATGTAGAGTCCTTCTTAAAATGGAATCCATATCGGGAATTTCTCTCATGCATTTTTGTTGATTTAACCATGAAGCCCTACATCGATATGGTTGCATGTTTGGATTACACCTTGGTTAATAGCACCTACGGCAAGATGCTTCGAAAGAGTCGTTCAACGCTCATTCAGTATGGGAAACCAATAAAGATTCAAGTGAACGTGCAATCCGGAACGCCATTTAATGTTATGGGTGCTGGTCCTGACGCACTCGGAAAGGCGGATTCTTCTGATGTTGCCGATCAGGATGCGAAAGCAACCTTGAGCTATAGCAACTACTTTAGTCTTACTATTCTTGACAAGACCGCCATGGAGGCAGACAACAATAAGTTGACCTTGGCCAACTATTTTTTGAAGAATACCATTAATCTTACGAGTAATGCCGAGAGAATCATCGCCAGTGAGAACAACATGCTTTTCACATCTTCATTTGAGTTTAAAGGAGCTGAAATGGAAGGTAAAACAATTGACCTTCGAATACAGCGTTGGGTTCGAATGTTAGAGGAACAGGATAAACTGTACATTTTGGAATTGGCATACTCTCCTGATACGGATCCTGGCAAACTTATTTGGAAAGATCTCAAATTGATATTTGAATCCTTTATTATCTTAGCTGAATAATTTACTAAAGAGAGCAAATACGTTTCCGTTGAACATCTTCCTACCTAATCAAGCTTCGATCATCTTACTGTCTGTCTTGTTGTCTTGCTGTGTTTCACCGCTTGCATTTTCTCAGAACTTTACGACTAGTTGGGAAAGCGGCAATGTGAAACAATCAGGTGATACTATAAATGGGGAGAAGGAGGGAGAGTGGGTTGAATGGTACGAGAATGGCCAGATGTGGAGTAGAGGACATTACAAAACTTCTACAAAAACCGGAAAGTGGATCTATTGGTATAAGAATGGAAAAAACTGGAGCGAAATATACATGGAGAGTGGAGTATGCACGAGCTGGCATCGAAATGGGAAGAAGAGTTTAGAAGGCAATTTATGGGATGGGAAGAAAGAAGGAAAATGGAGTGAGTGGCACACTTCTGGAAAACCCAGTAAAGAGGAGCATTATGTGGCCAATATATTAAATGGAGCATCCAAATCATGGTTTGTAAATAGTGAGTTAGAGTTTGAAGGGACATACAAAGCAGGAGCGCTTGAGGGTGTCTGCACCTGGTGGAATGTTGATGGAAAGATTGATATGAAAGGTCCAATGAAAGAAGGAGTGCATCATGGGAGATGGGTATTCTATTTTACGAACGGAGTTAAAGGAAGTGAAGGAAACTTTATTGAAGGCAAACAAGATGGTGATTGGACATTTTGGTATGAGGAGGGCCAAAAAATCAGGGCAGGGAAATACGATAAAGGAGCAAAAACTGGGCGCTGGGTGGTATGGTATGAAGACGGAACAAAGGAGCATGAAGGCGACTTTGTGGATGGCGAAGAATCAGGGTTGTGGAAATCCTGGTATCCATGTCTGTCGCCCTGTTCGGATGATATTGGGTCAAAGAAAGACGAGGGATATTTTAAGGAAGGACGCATTGATGGAAATTGGAAAGGATGGTATCTAAATGGTACGTTGAAATACGATAACAATTACAAAGATGATCTGAAACACGGAACTTGGACCCATTGGTATGAGAATGGAAAAATTCAATACGAGGGCAGCTATTCTGACGGTTTGCTGTCTGGTAAATGGACATCATGGTATGAATGCCGCGCTCCCTGCGATACGGAATCTGGTTTTATGAGGGAGAATGGAGGCTATATCAAAGGAAAGAAGGATGGTGAATGGTCCTATTTTTATAAGGATGGAAGAAAATATCAGCTTCAAGGTTATAAAGAGGATACCCAAGACGGAAAGTGGATTGAATGGTATGAGCATGGATCATTATCAGTTGAAGGATATTATGCGAAAGGTGTGAAGGAAGGTAAATGGACATACTACAATCCGAATGGCCAAAAAGCATACGGATTGTTGTTTAAAAATGGAGCTAAGATCAAGGAGATTAAGTATAAAAAATGATCGATATTCCCTATATTTGTCATCAGATTACCCTCAGATCAATGAAGCAGCTGTTTATTACGTGTTTTGGCCTTGTGTTTTTATGCGGGAGCGCATTTTCACAGGTAAGTTTTATCTATACGAATACGCAGGCTTGTGAAAACCAAAATGTATCTTTTTTAGCTACTCCTGATTCGGGTAA